>CALCYB010000082.1 GCA_937906485.1 uncultured Rikenellaceae bacterium | reverse complement strand
CCGAGGGGCTTTATCGCCTTTGTTGATGGTCCAGGCCCGTACTTCGGGTTCTCCGGCTGTAAAGTACGTCTGCAGGTTCAGCAAGGAGTAGGCCGACTGGATCAGGCGGACAACACCGGATTCCTTCAGACCGATCTCCTCCAGGAACATCTGCCGTTCGTCATAGTCTTCGAGTTCTGCAATTTCGGATTCTATTTTGGCAGCAATGACCAGCAGTTCGGCGTTTTCATCCCGGATGGCTTCGCGGACACGTTCCACATAGGCATTGCCGTTGAGGGCAGAATTTTCATCGACGTTGCAGACATACATGACCGGCTTATTGGTAAGCAGGAACAGGTCATGGGCCAGTTTCTCATCCTCGGCATTGTCAAAAACGACGGTACGGGCCGATTTGCCTTCCAGCAAGGTTTCTTTGTAGCGGAGCAGGATCTCATACAGGCGTTTGGCCTGTTTGTCGCCTCCGCTTTGGGCTTGTTTGGAGACCTTGTTGAGCCGGTTTTCTACCGTTTCAAGGTCTTTCAACTGAAGTTCCATGTCAATGATCTCCTTATCGCGGATGGGATCCACGCTGCCGTCCACGTGGACGATGTTGGGATCATCGAAGCAACGGAGAATGTGCAGGATGGCATCGGTTTCCCGGATGTTGGCCAAAAACTGGTTGCCCAACCCTTCTCCTTTGCTGGCACCTTTGACCAGACCGGCGATGTCCACGATTTCTACCGTGGCCGGAACGACCCGTTTGGGTTTTACCAGTTTTTCCAGCACTTCCAGACGATGGTCCGGAACGATGGTTGATCCGATGTTCGGTTCGATGGTACAGAAAGGGAAATTGGCGGATTGCGCCTTGCCAGAACTGATACAGTTAAAAAGGGTGGACTTACCAACGTTCGGCAGTCCTACGATTCCACAACGTAATGCCATATTGAATTGATTAAAACGTTCGCAAAATTAGAGAAAGATTGCTTAACTTGCAACCGATACTTAATGCTGGAGGACGTGGTGATGCGAAGGATTTGTGAGGTATTTTGGGGGTGGTGTCTCTTTCTGTTTTCCTGGAGTTCAGTCTGCTGTGCAGACGCAGCCCCTTCCCGGACGGCAGTTTTCTCTGATTCGTTGCTGGTCTTTTTCTGGAATCTTGAAAATTGGTTTGATCCTTCCTGGCATGGGGAGCGGGATGATGAGGCTTTTACCCCTTATGGGGAGAAGCATTGGACCTGGTCCCGTTTTGGCCGCAAACGCGACAGAATTGCCCATACGGTGCTTTCTGTCGCAGGGTCCTGGGGCAGGGTGCCGGATGTGCTGGCTTTTTGTGAGGTGGAGAACCGGGCAGTGATGGAAGCGCTGATCGAGCAGACCATCCTTTCCAAAGCGGGATATGCCCTGGTGCATGTTGACGGGCCGGATCCGCGGGGCATCGAATGTGCTTTGTTGTATCGCCAGGACTTGTGGGAACACCTGCAGACTGCCTCGCTGCAGGTGCCTTCGTCTTCCGGGCAGAAGCCGCGCCGTCCGATCTTGTATGTGTGTTTGCAGGAGATCCAGGGGGAGGCTGTTTTTCATCTGTATGTCAACCATTGGCCCTCGCGTCTGGGTAAGTCCGGGGAGGATGGGCGGCAGAAGGCTGCCACAGTCCTGGAGCATCATCTGGTAGCATTGGGGACGGCCTCAGCGGGTCAGGAGGCGGGCCAGGGGGCACTGCCGAAGCAGGAAAAGGTAGTGGTCATGGGGGACTTCAACGCCCCGTTCCAGGAGTTGGACCAGTTGCTGTCCGAAGGCTTGTTGAGCCCATTGTTGCCATCAGTAAAGGGGAATGATGCCCAATGGGTGGCCGGTTCGGTCCGTTACCGGGGAGATTGGGAGGTGATCGACTGGATGATGGTCCCTGTAACCCAGGCCTCCCAGGGAGCGACCTGGATCTATGCCCCGGATTTTCTGCTGACCCAGGACCGGCGCTGGATGGGCCGCAAACCCATCCGAACGTATCAGGGCCCACAATACCTTGGCGGAGTGAGTGATCATCTGCCGATTGTAGGTTCTTTCTCAAAAAATGATTAATTTTGTCCACCTAACCTACATTTCTATGCAAGCCTATTTGGATTTGATGCAGCATATTCTTGATCACGGGACCGACAAAGGTGACCGTACGGGGACCGGAACCCGTAGCGTATTCGGTTATCAGATGCGGTTTGACCTGGCTGCAGGGTTTCCTTTGTTGACAACCAAACGTCTCCACCTGCGTTCCATCATCCACGAATTGCTCTGGTTTCTGCAAGGGGATACCAACATCCGTTACCTGAACGAAAACGGCGTGACCATTTGGGACGAATGGGCCGACGAGGACGGGCAGTTGGGTCCGGTTTATGGACACCAATGGCGCAGCTGGGGCAAATCGGACGGCACGGTGGTGGACCAGATTGATCAGGTAGTCCGTTCCTTGAAGGAAAATCCGGATTCCCGCCGTCACATCGTTTCTGCCTGGAATGTGGGTGAAATCGACCAGATGGCCCTGCCTCCGTGTCATGCTTTGTTCCAATTCTATGTAGCAGACCGCAAACTCTCGTGCCAACTGTACCAGCGCAGTGCGGATGTTTTTCTGGGGGTACCCTTCAACATTGCTTCCTATGCGTTGTTGACCCAGATGATGGCCCAGGTGTGTGGGTATGAACTGGGTGAGTTTGTCCATACGTTGGGGGATGCCCACCTCTACAGCAATCATTTTGAACAGGCCCGCCTCCAACTGACCCGCAGTCCCCGACCGTTGCCCAAAATGGTCCTGAATCCGCAGGTGCGTGATTTGTTTGATTTCCGGTACGAGGACTTTACCTTGACCGACTATGACCCTTATCCGGGCATCAAGGCACCCATTGCCGTCTGATTAAAAGCAAATACCTTTATGATAGCACTCATCGTTGCATTGGCCGAAAATCGGGCCATCGGAAAAGACAACCAATTGTTGTGGCACATATCGGAAGACCTGAAATATTTCAAACGTACCACCACAGGGCATCCGGTGGTCATGGGGCGAAAGACCTTCGAGTCCATGGGAGGCAAAGGCCTGCCCAACCGGACCAATTGGGTGGTCAGCCGTACTCCCCGTACCTCGGAGGATGACCGGGTCCGTTTCTTCACCACCCTGCAGGAAGCCTTGCATGCGGCCAGTCAGGTGGATGAGCAGGTGTTTGTCATCGGAGGGGGAGAGATTTATCGTCAAGCCCTTGAGCAGCACCTGGTCCAACGCATGTACCTGACGGAAGTACAGGTACAGATTCCCGATGCGGATACCTTCTTTCCGGAGTTTGACCGCTCCGAGTGGAAGGAAGTCAGCCGTTCTGCAAAAGAACAGGACCCCAAAAGCGGTCTGGCGTACACGTTTGTCGTACTGGATCGCCAGTAAACGTTATTCTCCGTAGAATTTGAATTGAACAAGAATAGATAGCCCTATGAGCAATCGAGATCATTTTGGAAGTAGTTTCGGCATCCTGGTCGCTATGGCCGGGTCTGCTGTCGGATTAGGAAACTTATGGCGTTTTCCCTACCTGGTCGGTACCAGTGGTGGAGCTGCCTTCATTATTCTGTACTTGATCCTGGTGTTTGTCTTGTGCCTGCCCATCCTGTATTGTGAATTTGTGGTGGGCCGTCGTGCCCAGACCAACCTGGTGACGGCATTTTCCCGGTATGCTCCCGGAAGGAACTGGTCGGTAGTCGGTATTCTGGGTCTGTTGGGGGCCTTCTTCATTCTTGCGTTTTATCCCGTCGTGGGGGGATGGAGCATTGATTATATCATCCGCAGTCTGGGTTTCCAGTTCAGCGATATGGCCAATGCTCCGGCGGCAGCATTTGAGTCCATGTTCCGGCAGACCATGGCCTGTTCGCCCAGAAGTCTGATCTTCCATTTCATATACATCCTGCTGGCCGGATCGATTGTACTGGCCGGAATCCGGGACGGGATCGAGCGTTATACCAAATGGATGATGCCATTGCTGTTTGTCATGGTGACCATCATTGCCGTCCGTTCCTGCTTTTTGCCCGGAGCGGATGCCGGTCTTCGGTTTCTGTTCCAACCGGATTTCTCCCACATCACGGCCCAGACGTTTCTGGTCGCCCTGGGTCAGGCCTTTTTCTCCATGAGCATCGGCTGTGGAGCAATTCTCACCTATGCTTCTTATGTGAAGCGCAGTGAGAACATCATCCGGCTCTCTTCGATGACGGCTTTGACCGATACCCTCTTTGCCATCATTGCCGGGGTCGCCATCATGCCGGCGGTGTTTGCCTACGGTCTTTCTCCTTCGGAAGGTCCCGGTCTGTTGTTTGCGGTACTCCCGCGCATTTTTGCAGAAATGCCGATGGGTTCCTGGATCGCCATCCTGTTCTTCTTCATCCTGTTCATAGCAGCGATTACCTCTTCCATCTCCTTGTTGGAAGTGCTGGTGTCTGTGGCGATGGACAAACTGCATTGGTCCCGGAAGAAATCCGTGATCCTGCTTACCCTTTTTTGCTGGCTGGTCGGCATCTTGTCGGTATGGAGATCGGAAATCTTTGATTTCTTCAATAACTTCTCTGCCAACATCATCCTGCCCTTAGGTGCGTTGCTGCTGGTCATCTACGTGGGGTGGATTGCCGATTACCGGATCTTTAATGATGAAATCACCAACTCCGGAAGATTGACCATCTCCCGCAGCTATCTGGTATGGGTCCGTTTTGTGATCCGCTATATGGCTCCGTTAGTGATTGGCGCGATATTTATTGCGAGCTTCTTGTAGAAGGACCCCGGCGAGCAGCACAAAAATCAGGATCGAAGCAATCCGGGAGATGGTGGCAGCGGTCTTGATGACCGGCGGGTCATACCGGAAGACGATTTCATGCTCTCCGGCCGGAAGTTCCAGTGCACGCAGCATGTAATTGGCCCGGAGTACGGGAATTTCCTGACCATCTACCCAGGCGAACCAACCGTCGGGATAGAAGATTTCACTGAATACGGCCAATCCACCCGTTTGGGAATCGTAAGTATAGGTGAGCTGGTTGGGTGCGTAGCCGTTCAGGCGGATGTTGCCATTGCCCAGAGCCGGAGTGTGCGGTACATCTTTTTTGGAGAGCACGGCTGTGGTTGCCGGGTCTATGGTGCCCAAGGCAGCGATTTCTTCGTTGGGATTTTCCACATACACCACGTCTTCTACAAACCAGGCATTGCCCAAGGCCCGCTGATAACGCAGCGGAGCGCTGTTTCCGTCCACAATGATGTAGCGGGTGTTGAGCATCGACAATATCGGGTAGTCCTGCAAGGCTTTTTCCAGGTCACCCATGGTTTGTGCGGTTGCCATAGCCCCGTTGATGTCCTGGATCATCCGGTTCATTTCCGGGGAGATGTAGTATTCGATCAGGTCCTGGTAACGTTGGAGTTTTGCCGGACTGTAACCCCCGATGGTCTTGTGGTGGTAGCTGGTATGGGCATCGTTGAAGGTATTTACACTCAGGTCCAATACCCGGTGGTTCGGATCGGAATCCTGTTTGATGAGTTTGTCCACCGGCCGTTCGGCAAACTGGTGCTGGAATTCGTGTTGGCGGACAAAGTGGCTGTCGTTGAGGTAGCGTTTGTCAATGCCCCACAGGGCCACCAGAATCAGCACGGCCAGTACCCAGACGCACTGTTCGGCTTTGAGTTTTCGTTGGATACCCAGCCAGAGGACGCCTCCTCCCAGCACGATGAACAGCAACGAGCGGAAGGCATCCGCACGCAGCAGGCTTTGGCGGTCACGGGCAAGGGCTTGTGCCAATTCTGCCGGATAATTGGCATCAATGGGAGACGTGAACGAGCCGGCCAGAGACGGGAACAGACCCACCAGCAGGGCAAACCCGGCGGTTATGCCTCCGGCAATGGCAAAAGCTTTCCGGACAGAGGGGGTGGAGGTCTTGTGTTGGTCAAACAGCAGCTGGTTGAGGACCAGTACTCCGAGGATGGGAATCAGGAACTGGAGAACAATCAAGATCATGGAAACGGTCCGGAACTTGTTGTACATCGGGGCGTATCGGAACCATAATTCAGAGAACCACATCCAATGTGATCCCCAGGAGAGCATCAGTACGACGATGCCTACACCGACAATCCACCATTTGTAACGACCTTTTACCAGCAATAGGCCCAGCACAGCCAGGAAGATGGACAAGGCACCCATGTACATCGGACCTGCGGTAAAGGGTTGGGGGCCCCAATACAGGGGCATTTGCTGCAGCAGGGATTCTCCTCCGCTATAATGGCGAAGCACCTGGGCTGATGCGGAATTTTTGGACAACTCACCGCTTGAGGCACCTCCGTTGAAGTTTGGAATCATCAGGTTGGGCGTTTCTTCAATCCCATAGGACCATGCCGTAGCATAGTCAATGTCCAGACCTTTTGTGGCTTGTCCGTCTGAGGATGCAGTCAGTTCGCTGCCCCCACGCATGGTGTGTTTGGCATATTCAAGGGTAGGCAGCAGGTGGTTGGCATTGGTGGCAATTCCCAGCAGCCCCATTCCCAGCAGCAGAAAAGAGGTTTTGAAAAAGCGGGGAAGCGTTTTGTTCCGTAGCGCACAGATGCCTTCTGCCAATGCCAGGCCAAAAATCATCAGGGCCAGGTAGTAGGTAATCTGCGGGTGGTTGGCTTTGATCTGGAAACTCAAGGCAAAGGCAAAAAGGACAGCACCCCATAGCGGACGTTTGCGGTAGGCCCACACCACTGCTCCCAATACCCAGGGCAGGAAAGCAATGGCAGCCATTTTGGAGTTGTGTCCGACCTGGATGATCTGCATGTTGTAGGAGCAGAAGGTGATGGCAATGGCCCCCAGAGTGGCCAAGGGCAGTCGCACACCGAAGGCCAGCATCAGCAGCAGCCCACCGATCAGACTGATCAGCAGGTAACTGGCCGGTCGGGCTCCGGTAAAGAGCAGCTGGTAGATGGGCTCGGTCCAGTCTCCGTCATACAGGATGCTGATGGCATTTGCCGGCATACCTGAGAACATGGAGTTGGTCCATAGGGTAGGATCATCGGGATGGGCTTCGTTCCAGGTAATAATCTCATTGGCCATTCCCCTCCAGGAGGAGATGTCCGCCTGATTGACGATTTTTCCTTGCAAAACTTGCGGGGTGTAGGCATAGGCCAAAACAACGAATCCAACGAGGACGGCCAACCAGGGCCCTAATTTTTTTTTCATGTGTGTGCTGCTTATAAATGTATTCTTATTCCCATTCCAGCAATTCCACCATGCGGTGGGTGAGTTCTTTGCGGGAATATTGCCGGATGGTATCCGGGTCTGCGATCCAGGGAGTCGGTTCCCCGTTCTGGAAGGCGGTAAACAACAAGTGTATGGCGTGGGATACGCCCTCCCGGTCTGACCAATCAAAAATCTTGCCTGAACCGGTTGTCTTCAAGATGGCGGCAACGTCTCCATCACAGGGGCCAAACGCCATGATGGGTCGTTGTGCGGCCAGGTATTCAAAGAACTTTCCGGTCAGGATGCCTTTGGCTTCCGGTTCTTTGCGCAGGGGCAGCAGGAGCAGGGCTGCGTTGCGCTGGTAGGCAGAAATCAGGTTGTGAGGCAGGTAGCCCAGGTCGGTCAATGCGTTCTCCAAGCCGTTGCGACGGATGGAGGCCAGGACGGCTGCATCGGTTTTTCCGATGAGGGTGATGCGCAGGAGTCTTCTGAAATCAGGATCACGGCGGTAGCGGTTGCCCAGAACTTCCCAGCAGACCTCCGGGTTGCCGTCCTCGGACAACAGACCGGTATGCAGGATGTGGAAACCTTTCTCCAAAGGATTCTGATGTCCGACAAAATCCGCTTCGTCATACCCGTTGGTGATGACCTGGACCTTGTCCGTCCGGCCGAGCCGGCGTTGCGTGATGACTTGTTGGTATTCTTTCTGCATCTGTTGGGAAACCACCACCACTTCGTCGGCCATTTTCAGGATGGAGGCTTCCATGCGACGGTGTCTTCGCAGGATGCCGGGCATCATCGGCAGGTGTTTGAAGTAGAAGATCCGGGTCCAGGGGTCTCGGAAATCGGCAATCCAGGGAATCCAGGGAAACTCCCGTTTGATGCCCCGGGCGATCAGGTGCATCGAGTGCGGAGGTCCGGTGCTGACGATTGCATCAACCGGGTATTCCTTCAAATAATCCGTCAGGTAGCTGATGGAGGGTTTTACCCAGAGGATGCGGGGATCCGGTACAAACAAGTTGGCCCTGATCAGCAGGGACACCTTCTCTTTCCAGGTTTTTTTGTCCCGGCTGACAATGGGGTTGACGACGGGTTGCTTGCTGGATCTGCCCATCCATTTCCGGTACACGGCATAGGGCTCCTTGATGGGCTGTTCCAGAATCTCTGCCTGAATCGGAATTTCCGACAGCAGGGATTCGTCACGGGCAGGAAGTTCCGGGTTGGACGGGGTATAGATCACCGGCTGCCAACCGTATTCCGGAAGGTATTTCGAGAATTTCAACCAACGTTGAACTCCGGAGCCTCCCGACGGAGGCCAGTAGTAGGTTATGATGAGGACGCGCTTCACTATTTGAGCAAACTGTCATAAAGGCGACGTACGGCTTCATCGGTGAAGAAATCGCCGCTGTCTTCGTTATACATCGTGCAGCCGTTGGTAATGGCCACGATGCCCCAGTTTTCTTCGGGACAGAACATCATGATGCTGTACAGGCCATAGGCATTGCCGGCGTGTCCGATCAGGGTCTTGCCCGGGATCACGTGGTGGAAGTTTTCCAAAGCCAGCCCATAGGCATTGCCGCCCATATTGGGATAGGTCCAGATGGCGGAGCGCATCATCATTTCGGATGCTTCGCTGAGGATGCGGGTATTTTTATAGACGCCTCCCTGCAGGTGCATGGTCATGTAACGTGCCAGGTCGATGGCTGAAATCTTGATTCCACCGGTGGGAGAGAAGATCGGAGCGGAGTAGCCCATCCGGTAGTCGTCCATCTGGTCGGCGGTTGAGGTGTAGGCTGCACTTTTGGTAAACACACCGTCTTTGCAGGTATAGAGGCTGACAAACCGTTCATTGTCCAAGGAGTCCACGTTGTGGCCGGCATACAGACCCAAAGGGCGGATGACGCGGTTGCGGACCGCTACGTCAAAACGGGTATTGGTGATGCGTTCCAGGATGGAGCCGGCCAGGTTGTAGCCCAGGTTGCAGTATTCGTAATTGGAGCCGGGGGCGTAGTCGTTGTAGGAGGCACGGCATTCGCCATTGACACTCGGATCGATGTGGGACAACTCGTAATAGCCGTTGCGGTCACTCATGCTGGAGGTATGGCTCAGAATCATGCGTAAGGTGATCGGAATATCCGGATAGTTGGGGTTCCGTACCGGGAATCCGATCAGGTCGCTGACGTCATCATCCAAGGAAAGGACACCTTCTTCGATGAGTTGCATCAGACTGGTGGCGGTGAATGATTTGGAGATGGATGCGATGCGGAACAGGTCATCGGCCTTCAAGGGTTCCTGGGTTTCCAGGTCTTTGTGACCTACGGCTCCGGTGTAGATGATTTCTCCATCCTTCACCACGGCTGCTGCAATACCGACATTTCCGTAATCTTCCATAAGGGATTCCAAGGCTTTGTCAGCAAGGGCAGGGCCTTGCCGATTGAACAGGCGGTTGCTTCCGATCAGCAGAACTGCAATCAGGAGAATGACGGAAGGGACCAGGATTTTCTTTTTCATAATGACAGGTTTTGAAAGGTTTTTTATAGGGACTACAAAGATAAGAGTTTGGAAGAAAATATCTATTTTTGTAGGTTGAATAATCGAAAAAATAATGGCAGGCACTCCCATGATGAAACAGTACGCCGAAGTCAAGGCGACTTATCCCGAAGCGGTTCTCTTGTTTCGGGTCGGTGATTTTTATGAAACATTCGGAGAAGATGCCATTACGGCCTCCCGTGTACTGGGGATTGTGTTGACGCGAAGAGCCAGTGGTTCAGGAACTCATACGGAACTGGCCGGTTTTCCTCACCACTCGCTGGAGAGCTACCTGCCGCGTCTGGTGCGCGCCGGATACAAGGTGGTGGTCTGTGACCAGTTGGAAGACCCGAAGCTGACCAAGAAGATCGTCAAGCGGGGAGTTACGGATATCGTGACCCCGGGACTGGTTTACAACGAGCAGATCCTCACCCAGAAAGAAAACAATTACCTGGCATCTATGGCCTTCTGGAAAGACCGTGCCGGATTGGCCCTGTTGGACATCTCGACCGGAACCTTTCGGGTCGCAGAAGGCAGGCTCCAGGAGATGGAAGTCCTGTTGTCCACCTTCCAGCCCAAGGAAGTGCTCCTGCCGAAGGGCTACGAAGCGGGATTCCGCGAACGCTTTCCATTGGAAAAAGTCTATGTCTCCACGTTGGATGAGTGGGCTTTTGTGTACGAGTCGGCCAAAGAAAAACTCTGTCGCCAGATTGGTACAGAGCACTTGAAAGGCTATGGGGTAGAGCGGATGGAACTGGCTGTCACGGCTGCGGGTGCCGCGCTTTTTTACCTGGAATCCTCCCAACAGAAAGGCTTGGGACACATCTGCAGCCTGACACGCATTGACCGGGATGAATACGTATGGATGGACCGTTTCTCTGTCCGGAACCTGGAACTGTTTGAATCCACTGCGCCTGACGGGGTCTCGTTGCTGCAAGTCATTGACCAGACCTGTTCACCGATGGGAGGGCGGCTATTGCGGCATTGGCTGACCTTGCCGATCCGGGATGTGGAGGAACTGAACCGCCGCTATGATGTGATTGCCCATCTGCTGGCCGAGCCCGAGCGGATGGAGGAACTGCAGGAACGCATTACCCATATCGGTGATCTGGAACGGCTGGCGGGTCGGATTGCGGCCGGTCGCGTAGTTCCCCGAGGTCTGTTGCAACTCAAACGTGCCTGGGACGAAATGACGGTCCTCTCCCAGTGGGATGCTCCCCATTGGCAGCCGATGATGGCGGCGCTCTCCGGCTGCGAATCCTGGAGCGGGCGGATCGGGCATCTGTTATGTGAAGAACCGGCCGGACAGATCGGCAAAGGAGCAGTCATTGCGGACGGAGTAGATCCGGTGTTGGATGAACTGCGGAACACGGTGCGCAACGGCAAGCAGATTCTGTTGGATATCCAGCAGCGGGAGACCGAACGCACCGGAATAACATCCCTGAAGATCAGTTACAACACGGTGTTCGGTTATTATCTGGAAGTACGAAATACGCACAAGGACAAAGTACCGGAAGACTGGATCCGCAAGCAGACCTTGGTCAACGCCGAGCGCTATGTCACCCAGGAACTCAAGGAATACGAAGACCGTATCCTGGGAGCGGAAGAAAAGATCCTGGCCATTGAGCAGCGCATTTTCAACGAATTGCTCGCAGCCATTCAGGGTTGTGTGCCGGTAATCCTGGAACAGGCCCGGGTGGTGGCCCGTCTGGACGTACTGCTGTCTTTTGCCCGTTGTGCCCGCGATTTCGGCTATACCCGGCCCGAAGTAAACGACGGGGATGCGCTGGAAATCCTCCAAGGCCGCCATCCGGTCATTGAGCGGATGATGCGACCGGGCGAGGAGTATGTACCCAATGACCTGTGCCTGGACCGCGACCGTCAGCAGATCATCATCCTGACGGGGCCCAACATGGCCGGAAAGTCAGCATTGCTCCGGCAGACGGCTCTGATCGTTCTGCTGGCCCAGATCGGCTCTTATGTGCCGGCAAAACGGGTTCGGATGGGTTACGTGGACAAGATTTTCACCCGCGTCGGAGCTTCTGACAACCTGTCCCGGGGCGAATCCACGTTCATGAGTGAAATGTTGGAATCTGCCACGATTCTGAACAACCTTTCGGAGCGTTCACTGGTGCTGCTTGATGAAATCGGTCGTGGAACCAGTACCTATGACGGGATGTCGATCGCCTGGGGAATGGTGGAGTACCTTCACGAGCACGGGGAGCGGGCCAAGACCTTGTTTGCCACCCATTACCACGAACTCAACGACCTGGAAAAGCGGTACGACCGCGTTCACAATTTCCACATTGCCGTCCGCGAAGCGGAAGGTAAAATCATCTTTCTGCGTAAACTCTGCCCCGGAGGTGTTGCGCACAGTTTCGGGATTCATGTTGCACGTCTGGCGGGTATGCCCTCTGCTGTGGTGCATTCCGCAGAAGCCGTCCTGCGACAGCTTGAATCCACTTCTTCTGCGGCCGAAAGGCCGGTTATGGATCGGATAAAGCCCCAAGAGCCGATGCAGTTGTCCTTCTTCCAACTGGATGATCCGTTGCTGGAAAGCATACGGGACACCCTTCGGGATGCGGACCTGAATTCGATGTCGCCCCTGGATGCATTCGATCTGTTGCGTGATCTGCGCAAACGGATCGGTGTGAAGTAACCGTTAATCCGTTTTTTATGTTCAAAATCGATCGTTTCCGGTCGTTGTTGTCCTTGTCGGGCATCACCATCGGTGTGTTTACCACGTTGTTGGTCTTTACGCTGGTAGAAGGGATTGAACGGGACATCCGCTGTTCGCTGAACACCTTCGGCAACCGGATGGTCCTGATACAGACTTTGCCATGGGCCAGGGAAGACCCTGACCAGGATGTTCCTTGGTGGGAATATGCAAGGCGTCCACCCGTGACCGGCTCCGATGCCGATTACCTGAAGACTCATCTGTCTGAGGCAGAAGGGGTGGCTTATGTCCAACATTTTTATCGGGATGTAAGTTCTCTGCGTACGGTTTACCGTTCGGCAATCATCACAACGGCCATGCCGGACTGGTTTGTGCTCTTCCATGCCCCGTTGTCCCAGGGCCGGATTTTTACGCCTCGGGAATGCCTCGCCGGCGCCAGGGTGGCGATTTTGGGAGCCGCTGTAGCCGGCGAACTTTTCCCCCATGGAGGAGCAATAGGACAGTCCGTCCGGATAGGATCGCAGGAAGTCACGGTGGTCGGGCTGTTGCAACGTCAAGGGGCAGCCGTGATGGCATTGGTGGAGATGGACCGTGCTGTGGTGATTCCTGAGTCCCTGGCCAACAGCTTGGGAGCAGGGCAGAATGGAGGCTATGTGGCCGTGCTGCCGAAGACTACGGTCACCGATGCCCAATTTGACGCCCAACTGCGATCGGCCTTGCGTGCCAAACGTCGTCTGAGCCCCATGCAGCCGGATAACTTCTCCCTCAACCGGCTGGATTTTCTGCAGCAGGCTGTGACCGGCCTGTTTCAAAAAATCCGTCTTTTCGGCTGGGTCATCGGTGGGTTCTCCTTGTTGATCGGCTGTTTTGGGATTGCCAACGTCCTGATGGTCTCGGTCAAAGAACGTACCCCCGAAATTGGTCTGCGAAAAGCGCTGGGTGCTGCTCCCTGGCAGATCCGATTGCGTTTCATCACGGAAGCAGCCGCCCTCTCGATGCTGGGAGCGATGCTCGGCATTGGGTTGGCGGCTGTCCTGATCGTGCTGTTTGGGGATAATGATCTGCTGCCTTTGCAATTGAATGGCCTCAGTGTACTCAAATGTGTCGGGATAGCCCTGATCACCGGAGTTCTGGCAGGTTGGTTCCCTGCCCGTCAGGCCGCAGCATTGGATCCTGTCCGGGCCCTATCGGTCAAATTAGGGTGTTGATGTAGATGTATCGCTCGTTGGAATTCCTGAGTTCATAGCGGATCGGATTTTCCACTACGATGACGCAATGCTCCGGCGCACGGATAATCAGGTTAGCACTCAGGATCTCCAGTTCATCCAGACGGCCGATGATGAACGGGTCCACATACAAGGTGTCGGACCGGGCTTCAAACAGCACATTGTTGTTGAAACGATCCGGATTCAGCCGGACGTATTCGACATGTTCTTCCACCTCGATGTGGTTGATTCTTTTGGTTGTCACACGGATATCCGGGTAGCAGACCCATTGGTATTTTCCGGGAATCGGGTTCAGGTAGGCGAACTCGTAGAAACTTTTGTGCGCCTCGATGTCGTAACTGGTCCTTTCGTTCCAGTCTGCCGGACAGTCGTTCAGGACAATGTGCAGGGTATCCATCTGGGGCAACTGTGCTTTGCCCGGCAGGAGTTGGCTGCTTGCAGCGACGGGAGCCACATAGAGGAAGAGGCTGATACCACCGCTGATGCCCAGCAAGATACTCAGCAACAATGCCCAAAGGCCCGGTCGCCAGGAGGGGGATTTGAGCCGGAATACCAGCAGGACACCCCAGTAGATCAACAGCAGACCGAACAGGCCGAATGAACTTACCAACAGGATTTCAGTCAAGGCGACGCCCAGTCCTGTGCATATTTCGTGAAGGGGCAAATCCAGGGATCTGCCGCCGATGTAGGCGGCTGAAATCAGAAGTCCATGGACGAACCCGGTAAGAATCAGACAGATGCCGAGCAGAATACCCAGAAACCGGAGCAGCTTGTGGAAGAAGTTGTTTTGTTCCTGGGGAATGTGTGGCGGATTGGCAATGCCTTCCCGGACGCTCTTTTCCACATCCGGAATGCTCATCCGGCTTCCGTTCATTTCGCATTTCTGTTCAAAAGTGCGCGCTTTAGGGGTTATGATCCAAAGGGTCAGGTACAAGGCCGGTACCAGTATCCACCAGGCAGAATCACCGGCTTCCAGCGCGAAGATTAGGATGGCCGACGCTACAAACAACAGGCGGAACAGGACGACATCCACCCCGAAAAATACACTCAGTCCTCCGCAAACTCCGCTCATGATGCTGCGTTCGGGATTGCGGTAGAGTTTTTTCTTGCGTTTGGGAGCAGGTGACTGTTCTCCGGACCCCTGGTCGATGTCTTCCGGTTCACCCATCCGCCCGATGATGTCCACGATGATGTTCCGGTCGATGACGCTGTCTTTCAGGTTCCGGTCCAGCAGCAGTTCGGCGATGTGTTCTTCAATACCTTCTACGATTTCCTTGCCGTTGGGGTTCTCCCGGTAATGCAGCTCCAGTTTGCTCAGGTAGTTCTCCAGGAGATCATGCGCTTCTTCGTCCAGGGTGAAGGCGTAACGGCCCAGACTGATCTTTATGGTTTTTTTCATGGTGCTTACAAGTCGTTTTTGATGTAGTTGATGGTGTTGACGACATCCTGCCATGCCTGGTCCATTTCGTGGAGGGCAGCCCGGCCTTTGTCGGTGATGGTGTAGTACTTCCGGGGAGGTCCCTGAGGGGATTCTTCCCACCGGTAGGTCAGAAATCCCTGGTTCTTCTGGCGGATGAGCAAGGGGTAAAGTGTGCCTTCCACGACGATCATCTGCGCTTTCTTGAGTTCAGCGATGAGGGCTGGAGCGTAGGAGTCCTTTTTGGCCAGTATGGAAAGAATACAATATTCCAGCACGCCTTTCCGCATCTGGGATTTTACGTTTTCGACGTTATTGATGATTTCCATAGGCTACTATTTTGAATTGGAAAAACGGCGCAGGTTCTCTGCGGTGATGGGCAATCCCCTCATTTCACATTTCTGAGAGGCGGTCGTGGCCAGCGGGGCAACGAACCATACGATGATATAGATCCAGAATCCGACCCCTCCCACGATCAGGGCCACCAAAAA
Organism: uncultured Rikenellaceae bacterium; assembly: GCA_937906485.1. Taxonomy (GTDB): domain Bacteria; phylum Bacteroidota; class Bacteroidia; order Bacteroidales; family UBA932; genus JAGCJX01. The sequence goes on along the minus strand of CALCYB010000082.1, from coordinate 15,262 downwards.
CAGGACCCGGAGTAAGGTGACATCAATGTCAAAGAAGGCTGCAACCCCACTGCACACGCCGCCCAGCAGTTTGTTGTCCGAGTCTCGGAACAGTTTTTTCTGGGTTCTTTCATAAGGATTTTGGTACGGTTGCTGGTGACCGGCCCCGGGTGTTCCTTCACCATCCGGCATGCCCAGTTGGGCAATGACCCGTTCCACCAGATGCAAATTGACCACTTCCTCGCGGGAGGACAGGGATTCGGAGAACAACTCAGCAATTCTGATTTCCAGATCTTCCATAACTTCCCGCGTCAGGAAGCCCATTTGCGTCCGTTGGCGGAACAGTTCCAGGTACTGGTCCAGTCTGTAGTAGGCATCTTCATCCAAAATGAAACTCCGGCCACCGATGCCGGCATTAATGACTTTCTTCATACGAGTAGTTTTAATTTGTATAGTATTTCTGAATGCAAAGATATAAATAAAATTTAGTACCTTGCAAGACAAAGTACATAAAAAATAAAAAAACCGATTGGTTTTTGAACGCAATCGGCTTGTAACTCGTTGACTGTTTTTTAGTTTTCCGGAGTTGCTGTCGGATCGGGAGTGGTTGCATCACCTTCTTGGGGAAGCAGGCCAAAATCCGGAGTGACTTGGGGAGCGGCTTGTTCCAACCGTTGTTGGACAGCTGATTCGCTGTTGTCGGAGCCGGTGGAGATAAAAGCGGTAGCAGCTACGCAAAGTACCAGGATCACGATAGCCAGGGTCCAAGTTGTTTTTTCCAGGAAATCTGCGGTCTGACGAACGCCAAATGTTTGATTTCCAGATGCAAAGTTAGCAGCCAATCCGCCGCCTTTGGAGTTCTGAATCAATACCACGAGGGTCAGCAGGATGCTGGCGATGATGATCAGAATGGAGATAACAGTATACATATTCCTATAAATGTTTTTTTATTTCTTCAATAAGGGCTGCAAAGTAAGCACTTTTTTCCGGATATAACAAAATAAGTTTTTCATAAACCTCAAGGGCTCTTTGAGAAAAGCCTTGTTCTGCATAGATTTTTCCCAACGTCTCGGTGTAGAAATCTTCATCAAAGAAACCAGGATCGTCCAGGTTTAACGGAGCCATGGCCTCCCTCTTTTGGGTATTCTGGCGGGTAATCTGCTTTAAGGGCTCTGATGATTCACCTTTGGTCTTGTTCAATTGCTCGAAGTCTTCGCGGCTGAAATAATCACCGCCAACCACTACAATTTTGGGCTTTTGAGTGGGTACGGGTTCCGGTTCCGGCAAAGAGAAATCGGTGTTCAGGGGAATGGGTGCATATTCCGTTTGCCGGGCCTCCTTGCGAGAGGCGGACAGGAGTTTGTACAGACAAGTACGTGTAGACAGGTACAGTGCCACTTTGGAGATGCCTTCTTCGGTGTATTCGGTGCCCATTTTGCTCAGGCGCAGGAAATATTCCCGTCGTGCCAAGGTAAACCAGGGGTAGCGGCGGATCAGTTCTTCAAGCTGATTGAGATCCAATGTTTCCAACGATTCCATGACAAGGGTAGTTTACCAGTTGGCGACGGTGGCATTGAAGATATCTTCAACCAGGATTTCGATGATGTCGCTCACGAGGGTACTTTCCACGGCATCAAAGGCTTGGCTGGAGTCAAAATCCTGATAGGCAGAGAAACTTTTCTCAAAATCTTCTTCGGGGTGTAACCGGTTGGTATAATAAAGTTTGAGCGAAATGGTCAGGCGGGTCTGGCTGGCGACTTCGTCTGCCGTTACTGCCATCGGGCGCAGGTCATAGTTGGTAATCTCACCATATACCGTCAGGTCCCCATTGTCGTTGACGATGTCCAAAGTTGTCAGTTTCTGGTATTTGTCAATCAATGCTTCGGTCAATTCGTTGGCCAGGGCCGGGTTGACCTGCATGGCTTTGTTGACAAAGTATTCCACTTCGCAGGTTTTTACATCCGGTTTGATGGAGGTTCCTGAAAAGGAATAGATGCCGCAGGCTGACAGACTTGCCAGCATCGGAATCAATAACCAAAAGAAAGGTTTCCGGTTTTTCATGTTATTTCTTGTTCTTGATTTCATCCAATAATCCCAGCGAGGCGAGCTTGCGGTACAGGGTACGCTCAGAAATGCCCAATTCTTCTGCGGCAGCCTTGCGTTTTCCGTTGTGCTTCTGCAGGGCATGCAGGATGAGTTGACGGGCATTCTCCTGAATGTTGAGGTCTTCTCTCACTTCCTCCGCTGCTACCGGTTGGATCTCCACTTCTTCCACTGCGATTTCTTCTTCTTCCTGGTGTTCTTCCAGCAATTTGCCGGCGGCAGGAGTCAGGTTGGGAGTAGAGACGGCCACATTGGCTCCATATACCCGTGCTTTGAGATCATTGACTTCTTCCCGCAGCTGGAACAGAATCTTGAAGATGATATCCCGGTCACTGAGTCCGTCAGTACCGTTTGTCTCGCCCTGGCAGACGGGCAGCAGTTCCGGCCCCTCTTTGGGCAGGTAGCTGCGCAGGGTATCGGCATTGACCTGCCGGTTTTCTTCCAGGATGGAGATCTGTTCCGCAATGTTTTTCAATTCACGCACATTGCCGGGCCAGCGGTATTCCGTCAGGACCCGTACGGCATCCTCCGTAAGCCGGGCAGCGGGCATCCGGTATTTTTCCGCAAAATCCAGGGCAAATTTCCGGAACAGCTGGTGAATGTCGCCCTTGCGTTCGCGAAGCGGCGGCAGAAAAATCGGAATGGCGTTGAGCCGGTAATAAAGGTCTTCCCGGAACTTGCCTTGCCGGATGGCTCGTGCAAAATTGATGTTGGTGGCTGCAATGACGCGCACATTGGTCCGTTGGGTCTTTGAGGAGCCGACCCGGATGAATTCGCCGGTTTCCAGCACACGCAGCAGTCGGGTCTGGGTGCCCAGCGGCAGTTCGCCGACTTCGTCCAGAAAGATTGTTCCGTTGTTGGCTACTTCAAAATATCCTTTTCGGGAGTCATTTGCACCGGTAAATGCACCTTTTTCGTGGCCGAAGAGTTCGGAATCGATGGTGCCTTCGGGAATGGCTCCGCAGTTGATGGCGATATAGGGTCCGTGTTTTCTCGGACTATAAGCATGGATGATACGAGGGATGACCTCCTTTCCGACCCCACTCTCCCCGGTAATCAGTACGGAGAGGTCGGTCGGTGCTATCTGCTGCGCTTTGTCCAAGGCAGCATTCAGGCGAGGATCGTTTCCGATGATACCGAATCTGTTTTTTATGTTTTGAATGTTATCCATATTTTGCAAAGTTACGAAAAGTTTGTTTATATTTGCGCGAATATTATAGTATCAAATCTAAGAATACTTAAAATAAACGAATTAAAATGAGAAGATTGTTTCAAAAAGTTTTGTCTTTGGCTTTGATTGCAATGATCGTTCCGTCTTGCGGTAATCCTGCAAAAATGGCGGAGAAAGCCGAACAATTGTCAGTTCAATGTGATCCCCAAGTACTGGAAGTTGTTGCCGGTAAGATCAACGCCGCCATTACTGTCGCTTTTCCGGCAGATTTCTTCCATCCGAAGGCTGTTGTGGAAGTTCAACCTGTCATTGTTTACAATGGAGGAGAAGTCCTGGGCGAAGTCATCATGTTGCAAGGTGAAGATGTCGCTGACAACTACATTACCGTAGCCGAAGCTGGTGGACAAGTTTCCCGTCAACTTTCTTTTGATTATGTGCCCGGTATGGAAAACAGCCATCTGGAACTTCGCATGACGGTATTGCACAAGGATAAACGCATTCCTTTCACCACTCCGGTGAAGGTGGCTGACGGTGCCAATACCACTTACATGCTTGTAGGTGCCGAAGGTTCTTTGGCTTATGCTCCCGATGCATACCAACCCGTTATCAACGAACAAACTGAGGCTCAAATCCTGTACCTGATCAACAGCGCAACTGTCCGCAATTCGGAACTCAAGAGCGAAGACATCAAGGCTTTCCAAGATTTCCTGGTTGAAGTATCCCAAGATGAACGCCGTTCTGTTGTCGGAACCGACATCATCTCCTATGCTTCTCCCGATGGTAAGGAAGACCAAAATGCCAAATTGGCTGAAAAACGTTCTGCAACCGCTCTCCGTGCATACGAACGTACTTTGAACAAGAATGCCAAATTGGATGTTCCCGTGAACAGCGAAACCGTTGCTGAAGACTGGGCCGGTTTCCAAGAGCTGGTACGCAACTCCAGCATCGAAGACAAGGAATTGATCTTGCGTGTTCTCCAAATGTACAGCGATCCGATGGTTCGCGAACGCGAAATCAAAAACATGTCCCGTGTTTACACCACTTTGGCTAAAGAAATTCTCCCTCAATTGCGTCGTGCACGTTTCATCGCCAACATCGAATTCAAAAACTACAGCGATGGTGAATTGTTGGAACTGGTGAACAGCAACATCGAACAGCTGGATGAAGAAGCATTGTTGCGCACGGCATCTCTGGTGAAAGATCTGGAAGTGAAGATCGGTATCTATAATCAAGCCATCAGCAAATACGGCAGCGACCGTGCTAAAGTGAACAAAGCCGTTGCATTGTTGGCTCAAGGCAAGAACATGGAAGCTGCAGCTGCTCTGAACAGCGTGGCTCAAAAAGACGGTTACTACTACAATACCTTGGGTGTTATTGCTCTGCGTGCAGGCAATAATGCAGAAGCAGCAGACGCATTTGCAAAATCAAGCTTGAAAGAAGCCCGTTACAACCTGGGCGTTCTGGATATCCTCAACGGCAACTATCGTTCAGCTGCTGCCAACCTCAAAGGTCAAGGACACCACAACGAAGCTTTGGCTTACATCCTCGTTGGTGACCTGCAACAAGCATTGGCAGTAGGTACTCACGCTTGCCCGAAGATGTCATACCTGAAAGCCATCGTTTATGCCCGTCAAGGCCAAGTAAATGATGCAAAAGCAGAATTGGAAAAAGCCTGCAAGAACGAAGCTTTGGCAGAACGTGCTCAAAACGACATTGAATTTGCCAAAATTCGATAGCAACTATTTGTAGCAACACTACGAACGAATAACAGAACGGGATCGGCTCTTTGGCAATTGCTGGGAGTTGGTCCCGTTTGCTTTCAATCCATGCACTGACGAGTCATGACCAATGTACGCAAAAATTTTTCCTACAATGCCCTGTTGACCCTGTCAACGTATGTCATCATGTTGGTGACTTATCCCTATGTGTCCCGTGTACTGGGGGTGGAGCGCATTGGGGCGGTCAATTTTGTGGACAGTGCGGTCAATTATTTCCTGTTGTTCGCAGCAATGGGCATCCAGATTCTCGGTGTTCGGGAGATTGCCGCTTGCCGGGGGAACAAGGCGCGGTTGCAGGAGGTCTATTCTTCTCTGTTGACCTTGTACGGGATTTGTACGGCTGTACTGTTGCTGGTCTATGGGGTGCTGATAGAGACGCTGCCGGCTTTGGCCGGACATCGGGAACTGCTCTGGGTCGGGGCTGGAAAACTCCTCTTCACGACCTTTCTGGTTGAATGGCTGTTCCGTGGGCTGGAAGAATTTCCCTACATTGCCTGGCGCACCCTGCTGATCAAACTGCTCTACACTGCGTCCATTTTTATCTGGGTCAGGAACCCCGGTGATGATGTGCTCTATTTCGGTCTGACGGTGGGATCGGTTGCTGCCAATGCGCTGGTCAATCTCTGTTATGCGCGGCGTTTCGTCCGTTTCTCCTGGCGCAAGATCCGTTTCCGCCCCTATCTGAAGTCTTATTTCTCATTAGGTGCCTACCATTTGCTGACCTCCATGTACACAACCTTCAATGTGTTGTACCTGGAATTTACTTGTGGGGATGTTCAGGTCGGCTATTATACGACGGCCCTGAAGGTCTATACCTTGATTATGGGATTCTATACGGCATATACCACCGTGATGCTGCCCAGGATGAGCGCATTGCTTTCAGGTGGAGAACAGGAGGCTTTTGAGCACTGGATCCGACAATCCGTCCGGACCTTGTTGACCATCTGTTTCCCCCTGATGGCGCTGGGGATTGCTGGAGCGCCTTGTTGGATCGCCATACTGGCCGGTCCGGGTTATGAGGGGGCGGTTGTCCCGATGCAGATCATCCTGTCCCTGCTCTTTGTGGTAGGGATGGCACAGATTCTTTCGGTGCAGGTACTCATGCCTCAAAAACGCGACAAGGACGTTTTGTGGGCCTCGCTGATCGGCTGTGTGTTGGGAATTGTGCTCAATGTCTGTTGGGTCGGCTCGTGGGGTGCATTGGGCTCGGCCTGCGTGCTGGTGGTCGCTGAAACAGCGGTTACGTTGTTTTATGGTTGGCGAGTGAGGAAGCTGGGTCTGGTTTCCTTCCGGTCGGAAGGAGGTTTTCTGCTCAGACAACTGCTCTGCGCCTTGCCCTATGCTTTGGTGGCGGGTTTGTTGATGCGCTTTACCGATAGGGTCTGGTTGGTTTTCGGTCTGAGTGCCTGCTTTGCCGTCATCTGGTTCTGGGTGTCCAACCGGTGGATTATAAAAAATGAACTGTTCATACATGTCCTAGATGAATGCTTCGATTTCCGTGGCAATGACCACCTATAACGGAATCCGTTACTTGAAAGCGCAGTTGGATTCGTTGTTTGCGCAAACATGTCCCCCGATGGAGGTCATTGTCTGTGATGATGGATCCACGGACGGAACCGTCGGTTTTCTGCAGCAGTATGCCCGGGAGGAACCCCGGCTTAAACCCTATTTCAACGATGTGGGCCTCGGGGTGAACGATAATTTTTTCAAAGCGATGTCGCTTTGCCGGGGAGCGTATGTGATGCTTTGCGACCAGGACGATGTCTGGTTGCCGGACAAGATTCAAGCCAGTTTCAATGCCCTGCGTTCGGCCGCAGACTGTGAACTGGTTACTTCACGAGCCCTTCCGGTAGATGTGTCCGGGAAGCCGCTGTGCAGTCTGACCCCGCGCAAGGATAACCGTGACGGCAAATGGACGATATTGGGGCATACCTCCCAGGGCTGTACTTTGTTGATGAAACGCTCCTTGGTCGAACGAGTCCTGGCCTTCGATCGTCCCGGACCGGGCGAACTGCTGGATCCGGCCACTGGGAAGCAACTGGTGTATTTTGATTGGATGATCGGCTTGTTGGCGGCATTTGAGGACCGCAAACTGGATTTGGCAAAGCCGTTGATGCATTACCGCATCCACCCCGGGAATGTGACCGCAGATCCTGATTTTTACCGGGGAGGATCCTGGCGTGTCCGTCTGGAGCGTTGGCTCAAACGTACCCGGACCGGTTATGAGGCGTATGTGCTCTATCAGCCCAAACGCAGGATGATGCTGGAATGGGTGTACCGCCACTGCGGTGGTGCTGTATTGCCGCAGCATGCTTTGCTGGTGGAACAGATCCTTCGGTTGCACGATGCACCGAGCCTGCGGACAAAACGAAAAATCCTTCGGCAATTACCGAAGGATTATCCGATTCGTCTGAGGGTCTTGGCTTATCTGAAATGGCTTCGCCATCGTGACTAGTCCAATTTGAGGACGGCCATGAACGCAGATTGCGGAACCTCGACATTGCCGACTTGACGCATCCGTTTTTTCCCTTTCTTCTGTTTTTCCAGCAACTTTCTCTTTCGGGAAATGTCACCTCCGTAACACTTGGCCGTAACGTCCTTGCGGACGGCTTTTACGGTCTCACGGGCAATGATTTTGGCACCGATGGCCGCTTGAATGGCAATTTCGAACTGTTGGCGGGGGATGAGTTCCTTGAGTTTCTCACACATCTTCCGTCCGAAATCGTAGGCCCGTTCCCGGTGAATCAGTGAGGAGAGGGCATCCACCGGCTCGGAGTTGAGCAGGATGTCCAGTTTGACCAGGTCAGCCCGTTGGTAGCCGATCACGTGGTAGTCAAAGGAGGCATAGCCTCTGGAGATGGATTTGAGTTTGTCATAAAAGTCAAAGACAATCTCGGCCAGAGGCATGTCGTAGGACAATTCCACGCGGTCTGCTGTCAGGAAATGCTGGTTGATCAGAACACCGCGTTTGTCCAGGCACAATTTCATGATGGCGCCGAAATATTCACTCTTGGAAATGATCTGAGCACGGATATACGGTTCTTCAATATAATCGATCAAGGTCGGGGCCGGCAGGCCGGAAGGGTTGTGGACATCAATGACCTCGCCTTGGGTAGTATAGACTTTGTAGGAAACGTTGGGGACGGTGGTGATTACGTCCATGTCAAATTCCCGGTACAGGCGTTCCTGCATGATTTCCAAGTGCAGCAGTCCCAGGAAACCGCAGCGGAAACCGAAACCGAGTGCCAGGGAGGATTCAGGATCGAACACCAGGGAGGCGTCGTTGAGCTGGAGTTTTTCCAGGGAGGCGCGCAGGTCTTCGTATTCGTCCGTTTCAACGGGGTACACACCGGCAAACAGCATGGGTTTGACTTCTTCAAATCCGGCAATGGACTGGTCGCACGGTCGGGCGACGTGGGTAATGGTATCCCCGACTTTGACTTCACTTGCGGTCTTGATGCCGGAGATGATGTAGCCGACATCACCGGTGGTCACTTCGTCCGAAGGACACATTTTCAGACGCAGGAAACCGACTTCGTCCGCATCGTATTCTTTTCCGGTATTGAAGAATTTTACTTTGTCGCCTTTGCGGATGGTGCCGTTGACCACTTTGAAGTAAGCGATGATGCCTCGGAACGAGTTGAAGACCGAATCAAAAATCAGGGCTTGCAGCGGTGCCTGAGGATCACCGACGGGGGCCGGTATCTTTTCTACGATGGTTTCCAGGATTTTTTCCACGCCTTCTCCGGTTTTTCCGCTGGCCAGCAGGATGTCTTCCTGTTTGCAGCCGATCAAGTCGATGATCTGGTCACTGACCACATCGATCATGGCCGCATCCATATCAATCTTGTTGAGGATCGGGATGATTTCCAGGTCATGGGCGATGGCCAGGTAGAGGTTGGAGATGGTTTGGGCCTGAATACCTTGGGTGGCATCCACAACCAGCAAGGCTCCTTCGCAGGAGGCGATTGCCCGGGATACTTCGTAGGAAAAGTCAACGTGACCTGGCGTGTCAATCAGGTTCAAGGTGTAGGTCTGACCTTGATGTTGGTATTCCATACGGATAGCATGGCTTTTGATGGTGATTCCTTTTTCCTTTTCAAGGTCCATCGAATCCAGTACCTGATTTTCCATTTCCCGGTCATTCAGGGTCTTGGTATGTTCAAGCAGCCGGTCGGCCAAGGTGCTTTTGCCGTGGTCAATGTGGGCGATGATGCAGAAGTTCCGTATGTTTTTCATATAATTGTATTAATCGTTGCAAATATACGCCACAATTTGATTTTTCTCAAATAACTCGTTATCTTCGCAGAATTAATACCTTCTTTATGAAAGACACAAAAGATCTGATTGAAGTTGCGACCCAGGTACGTCGTGACATCATCCGAATGGTTACTCAGGCCGCTTCCGGTCACCCGGGTGGTTCCATGAGTAGTGCAGATATTCTGACTGCATTGTATTTCAATGTAATGGAACACGATCCGAAGACCTGGACGCGTGAAGGCAAAGGACAAGACATGTTCTTCCTTTCAGCGGGTCATATTTCTCCCGTGTATTACAGTGTGTTGGCCCGCAGTGGCTATTTCCCCGTTGAAGAATTGGGCACTTTCCGTAAATTCGGTTCCCGCCTGCAGGGTCACCCTTCTGTGCGGAAAGGTCTGCCGGGTGTACACGAACCCGCCGGTTCTTTGGGACAAGGTCTTTCTGTTGCCATTGGAGCCGCCCTGGCCAAACGCATGGAGAGCGATCCGCATATCGTTTACTGCCTGACTGGTGACGGTGAGTGTGAAGAAGGACAAATTTGGGAAGCGGCCCTGTTTGCCGCCCAACACAAAGTGGACAACCTGATTGCCATGACCGACTGGAACGGCCAACAGATTGATGGTCGTGTAGAAGACGTGATCGGATTGGGTGATCTTCCCGGTAAATGGGAAAAATTCGGCTGGTCGGTAATTGTTGCTGACGGTCACGATATGGCGGCCGTTCTGGAAGCGTTTGCAGAAGCCAAACGTCGTCTGGGAGGCGGACGTCCCGTCATCATTCTCTTCCGTACGGATATGGGTCACGGCGTTGATTTCATGGCGGGTACCTGCCAATGGCACGGAAAAGCTCCCTCCAAGGATCAGTGCGAAGAAGCCATGAAACAATTGCAAGAAACGAAATTGGGTGATTTTTAACAGAGACGACTTATGAGATATACAAATACAGGAAACAAAGATACCCGTTCCGGTTTTGGTGCGGGATTGGCAGAAGCAGGAAACCGCAATCCGAAAGTGGTGGCATTGTGCGCTGACCTGATCGGCTCTGTCAAGATGGATGCATTTGCCAAGGAACATCCGGACCGCTTTTTCCAATGCGGTATTGCGGAAGCCAACATGATTGGCGTGGGGGCTGGGCTGGCCCTTAGCGGCAAAGTGCCTTTTGTCGGTTCATTTGCCAACTTTGTCACCGCACGGGTGCTGGATCAGATCCGTCAGGCAGTGGCATATGGAAAGACCAACGTGAAAATCTGTGCCTCACATGCCGGAATTACCTTGGGCGAAGACGGTGCAACCCACCAGACGATGGAAGACATCGGGCTGATGCGTATGATGCCGGAAATGGTCGTGATCAATCCTTGTGATTACAACCAGACCAAAGCGGCAACCCTTGCGGCTGCAGAATACGAAGGACCGGTGTACCTGCGTTTCGGACGTCCCTCGGTGCCGAATTTTACCCCGGAAGACCAGGTGTTTGAAATCGGAAAAGCTTGGGTGGTGGAACCGGGTAGTGATGTGACGATCTTTGCTACCGGCCATCTGGTATGGGAAGCCCTCCAAGCGGTGGATCTTCTCAAAGAGGAAGGCATCAGTGCGGAACTGATCAACATTCATACCATCAAGCCGTTGGACGAAGAAGCCGTGTTGGCTTCTGTGGCCAGGACCGGTGCTGCAGTCTGTGCAGAAGAACACCTGGTGGCAGGTGGTCTGGGTGAGTTGGTCGCCGGATTGCTGGCACGTCACCAACCGGCTCCTGTTGAGTTTGTTTCTGTGGACAACAAATTCGGCCAAAGTGGAAAACCTGCGGAACTGATGGCTGCCTACGGCCTGGACGCCGCACATATTGTTGAAGCCGCCAAGAAGGCTGTTTCCCGTAAGCGTTAATTCATGACAGACCGGGAGATTCTGGAGTTATGGCAGGAGGAGGGGAGAAGGGACTATGCCTTCAACCTCCTCCTGCGTCAATATGCCCAACCCCTTTATTGGCATATCCGGAAAATGGTCGGCGATCACTCGGTGGCTGACGATCTGCTCCAGAACACCTGGATCAAAGTCTGGAATCATCTTGAACGGTTTCGGGGAGAGGCCAAGTTGCAGACCTGGTTGTATACCCTGGCCACCAACGAGACGATTTCCTATTTGAGAAAGGAACGCTTGCGTTCGGTTTTTTCCTTGTCTTCCCAGCAGGAGCGCATTGACCGGACGTGGGTAGCAGCTGACGAGTTGGATGGGGATAGGTTGCGTCAAAAATTGCAGCGAGCCATCCTGCGTCTTCCTCCCAAACAGCGCTCGGTCTTTGTCCTGCGCTATTTTGAGGAGATGAAATACGAAGAAATTGCACAGATTACGCAGACCAGCGAAGGGGCCTTGAAGCCATCCTATCACCATGCGTACAAAAAAATTGAGCAATTTTTAAAGGAGTCGGATTAACTTTTCGGGTAGTTATGCGTCATAGGAATATGGAAAAGAAACAATCTCCCCTTCACCCCCTGGAGGATCCCCGTCTCAAACAGCCTTTCGGTACTGTACCGGACGGTTATTGGGCCGATTTGGAAGATGCGGTACATGAGCGTATCCATCCCAGATCGGAGTCGGATTTTGAGCCGGTGACACTCTGGGAACGGATGAAATCCCACGTGTTCCTGGCCCTGTCGTTCTGTGTAATCATGGGCTTCGGGTACGGCGTCATGTGGTTGACCGGAACGGCAAGCCCGTCGGAATATGAGGCGGATATGGATCTGTATTCGTTGGTGGAGGAGGGTTATATTCATTTGCATCAGATTGATTATCAATATGATTACTTTTTTACATCCGAAGATGTCTCCTGGTTTGATGAGAAGGCCTTGCTGCAAGAGTGCATCGATGGCGGAATGGACTTGCAATTAACGGAAGAAGAAATATTGGAATACCTCTATGATTAAGAAGATAGCCGTACTCCTGGCGGTTTTATGGACAGCCCTATCGGTGCAGGCACAGGAGAACAAGCCCAAAGGGGAGCACCACGAACAGATGATGAAGGCCAAGGTCGCTTTCTTTACGACCCAAATCGGGCTTACGGTGGAAGAGGCGCAGGTCTTCTGGCCTTTGTACAATGAATTCTGGGACGAACTGCACAAGATCCACAAGGATTCCCGGAAAGCATACAAGGCCATTGTTGCCCTCGAAGAGTTGGGCGACTATACGCCCGAAGAAATGAACCGCCGTCTGGACAGTTACCTTGCGCATTTTGAGTTGGAGGCACAAGTTCACGAAAAATACAGAAAACGGTTTGAGGAAGTGCTGCCGGTTTCCAAGGTCGTGAAAATGTACATTGCAGAAGAAGAGTTCCGGGATGAGATGATCCGGATGTGGAAAGATAAGGAACAACGCAGACATCCCCGTTGATATGAACAAGATTGAAGCAACTGGGATTGTCAAGGCCTTCGGGAGCCTGACGGTCCTTCAGGGTGTGGACTTTTATGCCCGAGAGGCGGAGGTGGTCGCCATTGTCGGGGCCAGTGGCGCCGGGAAATCAACCCTTCTGCAGATACTGGGTTCTTTATCCCGACCCGATGCGGGAAAGGTGCTGATAGACGGGAAAGATATCTTTTCCTTGACTTCCAATGAACTGTCAGATTTCAGAAACCGTCACATCGGTTTTGTCTTTCAGTTTCACCATCTGTTACCGGAGTTTACGGCATTGGAGAATGTCATGATTCCCGGGATGATTGCCAAGACGCCGACCCAACCCCTGCAGGAACGGGCTAAGGAGTTGCTCCAGGATATGGGCCTGGCCGACCGTATCCACCACAAACCCTCAGAGCTTTCCGGTGGCGAACAGCAACGGGTAGCCATTGCCCGTGCCTTGATCAACCGCCCGTCTGTCCTGTTTGCCGATGAACCTTCCGGCAACCTGGATACCCGGACCAAAGCCGAAATCCATCAGTTGTTTTTTGATTTACGAGACCGTTATCGTCAGACCGTGATCCTGGTCACTCATGACCGGGAGTTGGCACAGATGTCCGATCGGATGCTGGAAATGCAGGATGGACAGTTTATTTAGATTCAAGCAGTTTGCTGTGAAGAATGCATCCGCGGCGATGAAGGTCGGTACGGATGCAGTGTTGTTGGGTGCCTGGATGACAGTTGATGGAGCCTACCGGATGCTGGATATCGGAACCGGGACCGGTGTGATTGCCTTGTTAGCAGCCCAACGCAGAAAGGCCCTGGCCCCAACGGAGCCCTTCCTGATAGAAGCCTTGGATATCGAACCGGCGGCAGCCCGGGAAGCGGCAGAAAATTTTCAAGCCTCTCCTTGGAATACACATCTTCAGGCGGAGCATACTTCGTGGCAGGAGTGGTCTGCAAATCCCTTGCGCTATTCCCAGTATGAGCTGATCTTCTCCAATCCTCCTTATTTTGACCAGGCTTTGAAACCTGAAATCCAGGAGCGTCGGCTTGCTCGTCATTCAGATCAGCTTCCTTTTGTTGATGTGCTGACCGGAGCATTGGCCCTGCTCAAACCCGGTGGTCGTCTGGCTCTGATCCTTCCCCAGCAAGAGGGTCTGCAAATGCTGGAGTTAGCTGAGAGGACACTTTATCAGGTAAAATGGAGGATGGAAATTGTTCATAAAACAGCAGTCTATACCGTCCGTCGCAAGCCCGCTAGGAGACTTCTGCTGGAATTTGTGAAATCCCAGCAACCGCTTCCGTTGCGGACAGACGAATTGACCCTACACGATAAGGACGGAAATTATTCTGCTGACTACCGTGCATTGACGGGTGATTTCTACCTGTTTTAATCAAAATACATTGAAATGATATGAGTTGGTTGTACCATAATCCTGTTTTTTTCCTGTTGGTCCTTCTGCTGCTGCCGGTTGGCTGCAGGTCCACTTCTCCGGCCCGCGCCTTAGCTCAGGTAGAAAGTTATATCCATTCGGATCCGGAGCGAGCCCTGGCGGTTCTGGACTCGATGGACCGGCAGGAGCTGACCTCGCGACGGGACCGTGCCCACTACGCCCTGCTCAAATCCATGGCCCTGGACAAGAACTACATCGACTTGACTTCCGATTCGGTCATAGCCCCTGCCGTAGCCTATTACAGCAAACATGGTACAGCAGACCAGAAGATGAAGGCTTATTTTTATCAGGGTGTTGTGTACTTTAATGCTCGATATTTGCCCCAAGCATTACTGTCTTTCTATCAAGCGCAAGAGTGTATGGAGTCTTCCGAAGATGCACGACTAAAAGGAATTATTTATATGACCTTGAGCGATCTGTATGAGCTTCTTTACGATAGTCCTATGGTCAAAAAGTATCTTGATAAAGGGATTGAACAGTTTATGATTGCACAAGATACTACACAATATAAGATAGCATTACTGCAGAAAGCAGTCTATTGTCAATCTGTAAATGAAGTTGCCGTAGCAGATTCTTTGTATAGCGAGCTATTGGAGGAAATTGAGACCCTTCCCTCGTACTCTGCCAAAATGCTACTTACCAATTATGCGAAATTTTGCATGATAAATCCAGTCCCCAAAGCCCAGGAAGCAATACAGTTGTACGAGAAACTGTTTAACGAATATGGTTATAGATTGCAAGAATCACATGCAGGCCCGCTGGCATATGCGTATGAATTAGTAGGGGATTCTTGCACTGCCAACTACATTTTCCAGCGGTTCGAAAACGACGAGAACCCTCCTTTGGCTTATTGGAAATATCTATCTGAAAAAAATCGAGGGAATCTTGATAAAGCTCTGATAGAGTTGGAACATGTTAGTCAAACTCAGAGTCATTTGTTTCAGAGAAAAATGTCCATAGGAGAAGAATGGCTACTTATTCAATATTTGGAGGAAAAGAACGCTGTAGAAAAGCAAGAGAAATTTATTTTAGTATTATTGTTGCTGTTGCTTCTAATGTTTGTCACTTTTATTGCATTCATTTTATGGGATTGAAACCCCAACTAATCTCTGTGGTGATGGATATAGATCTGCA
>CALCYB010000081.1 GCA_937906485.1 uncultured Rikenellaceae bacterium | reverse complement strand
GTGCCCCGATTTTAATACTTGAAGGAATTCTCCCGGCTATTACACCATCACCATCCTGATAGCCCTATAAGCTATAAGCAACATGCATCGTCACAAAATCAATAATTGACCATATACATCCTACAAACTAATAATTTAAGAAATATGAAACGTTATTTATTGTTATTATTCGGATTCTTTCTGCTTTGCGGATGTGAAGAAGAAAAGCAGAATCCTCTGGAAACCAACCAGTTCTTCATGACATCTTGGGTTGGCAAGTTCGTCCTTCCTGACGGTATGGAAAAAGATGTTTCTATTACCTTTCATCAAGAGGATGGTGGGTTTGTGTCTTTATCCGGTACAGCTGAGCCGTATTATGAATTTGACTACGTCGTACATGAGGGTGAGATACTCACCCTGCGGGGATGGGCAAACATAAGAGAACTATGCAGGAACTGGCAGATAATTGAGCACACCAAGAATAGACTTTATCTGAAGAGTTGGGGACCGAATAATGAGGGCTACAAACTAATTCTAAAATCAAATTAAATCAGGCTATGAAAAGAATACTATTATCCTTACTTTGCGTCACATTAAGCTACCCAATGTTTGCAGAAGATAAAGAACTCAAATATGAGGGAAGTGTTTCAACTTTTATGTACATGCAACGTCCGGATATTCTCAGTCAGTCCTCCGGCGTATCTGTTCATACCTCACATGGAGTACGTATGCTGAACGATATTCTGTATATTGGAGGAAGTATTGAATATATCTATGAAAAATATGAGTCTCTGACTTATGCCCTGCATTTGAAATGCAACTACCCGGTAAAATCCAAAGTGGCTGCATTCATCGGATGTGAAGCCGGTGGACAGACCTACCGCTTCACCAAAAACACGGATCTGGTCATTACTCCTTCATTAGGTGTGTCGTTCAACTTGAAACACGACATGGCATTGGAACTTTCAGGCAGAGCCATGTTTGATATGTATCACGAAATACCAGTAATGGGGGCTGGGCTTACATTCCGTTTCTAATGATTCTCTTCCAGGAAGCGGGTCAGCGACAGGAAATCTTCAACGGACAGCTGTTCCGGACGAAGGCGCATCATCTGCCGGATATTTTCTGGCAGATGATCTGTTTTATAGCCCTTTTCTTCCAGCAGAGGGTTCAGCGAGTTGTTGAGGACCTTTCTGCGTTGATTGAACGCTGTTTTGACAACAGCCTTGAAAAGGTCCGGGTCGCAACCGATGTCTTTGCGATCATTACGGCGCAGACGGATGACGGCAGATTTGACTTTGGGCGGCGGAGAGAAGACGTGCTCGTCAACGGTGAACAAGTATTCAATCGTGTACCAGGCCTGAAGCAGTACTGACAAGATGCCATAGGTTTTTTTTCCAGGCCGGGAGGCGAGCCGTTCTCCGACTTCCTTTTGGACCATGCCGACGACTTGGGGAATCCGGTCTTTGTGGTCAAGCACCTTGAAGAAGATCTGGGAGGAGATGTTGTAGGGGAAATTCCCGATGATCCAGAAGGGGTTGTCGCCAAAGATCTTTGAGAAATCCAGGTATAGAAAATCCTCCCGGTAGAGCAGGGGCCGTATCTCAGGGTAGGTCTGGTTCAAATAGACAGCGGATTCCCCGTCCAATTCTACGAAGCGGGGCCGGATGTCGTCCCGTTTGAGCAGGTACTTGGTCAACACACCCATACCCGGTCCGACTTCCAGTACAAAGGGGGGCTCCTGAGTGGTTATATCTGGTGTTTTTGCGTCGGTTTGCTGGGGGTGTTGCAGGCTGTCCACGATTCTCCAGGCGACATCTTCGTCGCGCAGGAAATGCTGTCCTAACGATTTTTTGGCTCGTACACGCATCTTCTCTCTTTTTTTCGCGAAGATAGCAAAATAGAATCGAAAAATCATTAATTTCGCAGGTTGATACAAATGAATAATTAAATATACACGATATGTACAGAACACATACTTGCGGAGAATTGCGCCTGGCAGATGCAGGACGTCAGGTGACCTTGGCCGGATGGGTGCAACGCATCCGGAAAATGGGAGGAATGACCTTTATCGATTTGAGAGACCGTTATGGAATTACCCAGTTGGTGGTAGATGAATCAGCGTCCGCTGCTTTGAATGAGGAAGCTGGGAAACTGGGACGGGAATACGTCATTCAGGTGCAGGGTCTGGTGGCGGAACGTTCCAGCAAGAACAACCGGATCCCGACGGGAGAGATCGAAGTCCAACTGCAGGAACTCCGTGTATTGAACGCCTCTGTCGTGCCTCCGTTTACCATTGAGGACGAGTCGGATGGCGGAGAAGAGATCCGTTCGCGTTTCCGCTACCTGGATTTGCGTCGAAATCCCTTGAAGAAAGCCCTGGAATTGCGCCACAAGATGGCACATGAAGTGCGGAATTACCTGGATGCCCAGCATTTTATGGAAATTGAAACACCGTACCTGATCAAGTCTACTCCGGAAGGTGCCCGGGATTTTGTTGTGCCCTCGCGCATGAATCCGGGCCAGTTCTATGCCCTTCCCCAAAGTCCCCAGACTTTCAAGCAATTGCTGATGGTGGCCGGTTATGACCGTTACTTCCAGATTGTACGTTGCTTCCGGGATGAAGACTTGCGTGCGGACCGTCAGCCCGAATTTACCCAAATTGACTGTGAAATGTCTTTTGTGGAACGGGAGGATATCCTGACGACTTTTGAAGGCATGTGCAAGGCGTTGTTCAAAAATGTACTTGGCCGGGAAATGGAAGAACAATTCCCGCGCATTTCCTACGCAGATGCCATGAATTACTACGGTTCAGACAAGCCGGACATCCGTTTTGGAATGAAGATCGGAGAATTGACAGAACTGGTCAAAGGACATGGGTTTGGAGTTTTTGATGATGCTGCCTACATCGGAGGAATTTGTGTTCCTGGTGCTGCCGGTTACACCCGCAAACAGGTGGACGAGCTGACCGAATGGGTAAAACGTCCTCAAGTGGGGGCCAAAGGCATGGTTTACGTCCGTTGCAACGAGGATGGAACCTTCAAATCATCGGTGGACAAGTTCTATGGTCCGGAGCAGTTGGCAACCATTGCGCAGGCCATGAAGGCAAATGCCGGCGACCTGATACTGATCCTCTGTGGACCGCGCAAGAAGACCCTTGAGGCACTGGGTACCTTGCGCATTGAAATGGGGAACCGTCTGGGTCTGCGTAATCCCGATGAATATGCCCCGCTTTGGGTTTGTGATTTCCCCTTGTTGGAATGGGATGACGAAACACAACGTTTCTATGCGATGCACCACCCGTTTACGGCTCCCAAGCCCGAAGACATGGACAAGTTCTTCAGCAATCGCAAGGAAGACTTGGAACAAGTTTGTGCAAATGCCTATGACTTTGTGTTGAACGGTACCGAAGTCGGGGGTGGATCAATCCGGATTCACGACGCGCAAGTGCAGAAACGCATGTTTGAAGTGTTGGGCTTCTCGGAAGCTGATGCGGAAGAACGTTTCGGTTTCATCATCAATGCCTTCCGTTATGGAGCGCCTCCGCACGGGGGGATCGCTTTCGGCTTTGACCGCTTCTGCGCACTGTTCGGTGGGCAGGAAACGATCCGGGATTACATTGCCTTCCCGAAGAACAACCAAGGTCGTGATGTGATGCTGGATGCACCGGCAGGAATCGATCAGCTGCAGATGGACGAATTGTTTTTGGAAAGCAAGGCCCCTGCACAGGAAGCCTGATCAAAAGACAGAAATATATGGAACAGAAAATACAAGCAGAAATCAAAGCGGCGATGCTGGCCAAGAACAGTGTACGCCTGGCAGCATTGCGGGGTGTAAAGGCTGCGATCCTGCTGGCAAAAACAGCAGAAGGAGCCAGTGGTGAATTGACGGACGGGGATATCCTGAAGATTATTCAGAAGCTGGTAAAACAACGCAAGGAAAGTGCGGCTATCTATACCCAACAAAGTCGTCCGGATCTGGCCGAAGCCGAGTTGGCCGAAGTTCGCGAACTGGAAGAGTTCTTGCCCAAGGCATTGACCGAAGAGGAAATCGAGGCGGTTGTCCGTCAGATCATTGCACAAGTGGGTGCTTCTTCTATGGCCGACATGGGCAAGGTGATGGGCGTTGCCACCAAACAACTCGCGGGACAGGCGGATGGACGGGCTATTTCGGCTGCTGTCAAGAAGTGTTTGTCCTGACACTTATGTATTGCCCTGATTGGTTCAGGGCTTTTTTTGTGGTATGACAAGGGACAAAAACTGGAAGCAACAAGATCTCGAAATGATGAGACGGGCCATGGAGCTGGCGCAGAAAGGTGCCGGATGGGTCAACCCCAATCCCATGGTGGGCGCAGTCATTGTGCGGGAGGGACGTATTATCGGAGAAGGTTGGCACAAGCGTTGTGGTGACTGGCACGCCGAGCGGAATGCGTTGCGGGACTGTTGTGAGGATCCTTCAGGAGCAACGATGTATGTGACCTTGGAGCCTTGTTGTCATACCGGCAAGACACCGCCCTGCACGGAGGCCATTCTGGAACACCGGATTGCTCGAGTGGTGGTCGGATTGCAAGATCCCAATCCACGGGTGGCCGGGAAAGGTATCCGGATATTGGAAGAGGCAGGTGTTGTGGTAGAAACGGGCCTTCTGGAGGACGAACTCCGGGAGCAGAACCGGGTTTTTCTGCACTACATCACTACCGGTCTGCCCTGGGTGGTCTTGAAGACGGCCACGACTTTGGATGGGAAGATTGCGACAGCGACGGGCAGTTCACGATGGATTACCGGTGGTGCTTCCCGGGAAGAGGTCCATCGTATGCGGGCACAGTATCCTGCTATCCTGGTGGGTATCGGGACCGTGTTGGCGGATGACCCGATGTTGAACTGCCGTCTGGAAGGAGATTTCCGTCAGCCCATCCGTCTGGTGGCGGACAGCATGGCCCGAATCCCCTCCACCAGCGCATTGGTCAGGACGGCGTCCGAGCAGCGGACCGTTGTGGTGTGTGGGCAGAAGGCCCCTGCGGATCGGGTGGAGGCTTTGCGTCAGCAGGGGGTCGAGGTCTGGGTATTGCCCGGAGAGCGTCCCCGTGTGGAAGACCTGGCGCGAAAGGCCGGTGATGCGGGGATTGATGCCATCCTGCTGGAGGGTGGGGGAACCCTGAATGAGGCCTTTTTGCAGGAGGGGCTGGTGCGGGAATACTGCCTTTTTATGGCTCCTAAGCTGGTTGGTGGGAAGAACGCACCTACCGCTGTTGAGGGAAAAGGTATCTTGCAGATGCAGGATGCATGGGTTTTGGAAAATTTGACAGTGGACCGTTTCGGGGATGATGTGTGCATCCGGGGACGGATTCCGATGAAAAAAGAATAGTCTATGTTTACAGGAATTGTTGAGGAGATTGGAAAAATCCGGAGCATACAGCCGGGAAGCCGCAGTGTCCGTCTGGAAATCGAGGCGGAGACGGTGTTGGAGGGGACACGGATGGGCGACAGCATTGCGACCAATGGCGTGTGTCTGACCGTTGCCCAGTTGGAACGGGGCCGGTTCTGGGCGGATGTGATGCCGGAAACCCTGCGTCGCTCCAATCTTGGGGAACTTCGTTCCGGAGACCGCGTCAATCTTGAGCGCGCCTTGCGATGGGAGGACCGTCTGGGCGGGCACCTGGTATCGGGTCACATTGACGGCGTCGGTCGTCTGGTGGCCATTGAGCCGGAAGACAACGCAGTCTGGCTGACGGTAGCTGCA
>CALCYB010000080.1 GCA_937906485.1 uncultured Rikenellaceae bacterium | reverse complement strand
CGTTCTAACTCACCACTTCTTCCTAACGTTGCAGACATCAATACTCTTTGTTTTGCACCCGCAAAAGCTTCAAAAGACATAGTTGGTGCAATCCAAGGACGTATGAGAACTTTTCTATTTGCAATATAAATATTACATTCTTGTATATATGTCATCATATCAACTACATAATCATAAGTTAATGGTTTTTCGTGAGAAATCATTATAATAATATGATTTTTCTTTTTCTCTTCAGGCTTTTCGCCATTTTGTGCAGCAGCAGCAATTCTTCCTTCAACGGGCCCTCCCCTCCTTCCAGAATCTGCTGCGCGGCCTCGTAGTCAAAACGATGATTGGACCGGATCACCGTCCGTCCAATCCATTTGTCCACCAGACGGCAACGCGGGGTCATTTCTAAAACCACGGAAAAACAGAGCTTGTCCTCGTCGGGACGCAGCGAACACAACTGGTTAGAGAGTTTTTCCGGAAGCATCGGAACGGTACGGTCCACCAGATAGACGGATGTCGCCCGCTCGTAAGCCACCTGGTCCAACACAGAACCTGGCTTCACATAATGGGTCACATCCGCAATGTGCACCCCAATCTGATAATTGCCGTTGTCCAGTTTGCGCAGGGAAAGGGCATCATCAAAGTCCTTGGCATCCGCCGGGTCGATGGTAAACGTCGTCACCCCGCGGAAGTCGCGGCGTTTTCGGATTTCTTCTTCGCTAATTTCCTCCGCAATGGCCCGGGCAGCCTCTTCCACCTCCGGTTCAAAACGATAGGGCAGACCGTATTCGGCCAGGATCGCATGCATTTCCGCATTGTTCTCTCCGGGCTCGCCCAACACATCCACAATCTTGCCAAGGGGAGCCGGTGCCCCATGGGGCCAGCTTTCCACCAACACCGCCACCTTCATTCCCTGATAGGGCTTTGCCTGTGCAGGAGTCATCGGAATCCGGATGTCATAAGGCATGAAACGGCTTTCCACAATGGCCCAGACCTCGCGTTTGGTTACCTGCAGGATACCGATGTGGGGGCGTTTGGAGCGTTCCAGCACCTCAACCACCCGTCCTTCTTTCCGCAGACCCCGCTGACGGCCACCCGGCAGCGGACGCTGGCGCGCGGCCACCGTCACTACCCGTACCCGGTCTTTGTGCAAAGCCCCGCGCAACCGGGGTGCCGGCACAAAGATATCCACTTCACTATCAGGCGTCTCTACAAAAGCAAAGCCCTCACGCGTCATACTTACAACACCCTCAAACTCCTCTTTTACAAAGGGTTGCTTCTTTTCCTTAACGGATTTCCGTTCTTTTTTAACAAGTCTTTTGCGGTTTGATTTCCGGCTCATATTTTTTCACTAATTTTGCATGTTCTTTGTTGTACACCGACAAAGTTAACACCAGAAACCCGAATACAATATTAAATTTCTATAAAATGAACAAAAAAGTACTGCTGATGATTCTGGACGGATGGGGCGAAGGAAATCGCGACCAATCCAACGTCATTTTTACCCAAGGTGCCCCGCACATTGATGCATTGCGCGCCAAATATCCGGTTTCCCAACTGATGGCCTGTGGCGAAGACGTCGGCCTTCCGGACGGACAGATGGGCAACTCTGAAGTCGGTCACCTCAACCTGGGTGCCGGCCGCGTGGTCTATCAGGACCTGGTGAAGATCAATCGTGCCTGCCGCAACCACGCATTGCTGGAAAACGCCGAGATCAAGGCGGCCTACGACTATGTCAAGACCTCTGGAAAAGCCCTGCACCTGATGGGACTGACCTCCCACGGAGGTGTACACAGTTCACTGGAACACCTCTATGAATTCCTGGCTGTGGCAGCACAACAAGGCCTGGAAAAAGTATATGTCCATTGTTTTATGGACGGTCGTGACTGTGACCCCAAAAGCGGAAAGGGCTTTGTGGCCGAACTGCAGGAAAAATGCCAGGCCACAACCGGCCAGATCGCCTCTATCGTCGGCCGTTATTACGCCATGGACCGTGACAAACGTTGGGACCGCATCAAGCTGGCCTACGACCTGCTTACCGCTGGTGCAGGAGAACCGTTCACCGATCCGGTAGCCGCCATCCAGCACTCCTACGACGAAGGCATCACCGATGAATTCATCAAACCCCTCAGCGGCAGAAAACCTGACGGCTCCCCGATCGGCACCATCCAGGAAGGCGACGCCATCATTTTCTACAACTTCCGTAACGACCGTGCCCGTGAACTGACCCATGTGCTGACCCAGGAAGACATGCCCCAGGAAGGTATGCCCCAGGAAGGTATGCACACCCTGCCGCTCTACTACTGCTGTCTGACGCCCTATGACGACAAATTCACCGGCCTGCACATCCTTTTTGACAAGGAAAACGTTCAGAAGACCCTGGGAGAAACCGTCGCTGACGCCGGCAAGAAACAGCTGCGCATCGCAGAAACCGAAAAATACGCCCACGTGACCTTCTTCTTCTCGGGCGGACGCGAAGCCGTCTTCCCCGGAGAATCCCGTATCCTGATCAACTCCCCCAAAGTGGCCACCTATGACCTCCAGCCCGAAATGTCGGCCCCCGAAGTGGCAGAGGCCCTCATCCGGGAACTGGACAAACAGGAACAGGACCTGATCATCCTGAACTTTGCCAACGGAGACATGGTCGGACACACCGGTGTTTACAAAGCCATCCGCAAAGCCGTTACCACTGTGGACAATTGTGTGGAAAAAGTAGTGGAATCTGCACGCCGCAACGG
>CALCYB010000079.1 GCA_937906485.1 uncultured Rikenellaceae bacterium | reverse complement strand
ATCCAGCGGTCGACCCCAAGGGTCCAACGGCCGTCCCAGTGAGTCCAGTGACCGTCCCAGTGAATCCAACGGCCGTCCCAGTGAGTCCAGTGACCGTCCCAATGAATCAAGCGGTCGTCCTAAGGAGTCCAAGGGCCGGTTCAGAGAGTCCAATGCGTTGCCCAGAGAGTCCAATGTGCGGTCCAGAGAGTCCAGGGGGGTGTGGAGTGTATCCAGGGGCTGTGTCAGTGAATCTTGTTCAGGGGGGAGCTGGTTCGGTTGGACAAGACCGGTACTGTCTGCCTGATGCCGGTCCATGCGGATGCGCAGTGAGCGGATCTGGATCGGATGAATGCCCGATGATTTCTTCAGGGGAGCACCCCAGGCATTGCCTGTGGCCGAAAGCAGGAGGCAGATACCCGTAATCAGCGTTATTATGAATTTATTAAAATGTGTCATTTTTATCATCCTGCAAATTTAGTAAAATATTGGAATGTGTAGAGAATTCTTTAATTTTGCCAGACGAGTTCAAAATAAAACAAGCTTATGCAACGATTGAAAAAACTTTTTGAGCAACATACAGGAATCCATCCGGATAGTATCGTGGAATTGCCTTCATCAGGAAGTAACCGCCGTTATTTCCGCATGGTGGCTGGGGATATCCGGATCATTGGCGCCTTGGGTACCTCTGTGGATGAAAACAAGGCTTTTTGGGCCATCGCCACCCATTTCTATAAAAAAGGTCTGCCGGTGCCGCAGGTATATGCCCATGATGACGCATTTACCTGTTACATTCAGGAGGACCTTGGGGATGACATCCTTTTCAATCGCGTTGAGGAAGGACGCAGCAAAGGAAAATACAGCGAACAGGAACGCGACCTTTTGAAAAAGACCATTGCCTGTCTGCCGGCATTGCAATTTGAAGGAGGGGATGGGTTTGATTTTTCCATCTGTTACCCGCAGCCTGAGTTTGATGAACGGATGATTTCGTTTGACCTGAATTATTTCAAATATTGTTTTCTGAAGGCTACGGGATTGGATTTCAGCGAAGTGAAGTTGGAGGACGATTTTCATCGCCTGAGCAATGTGCTGATGCGCAGCAGTTCCTCGACTTTCCTGTACCGCGATTTTCAGGCCAGGAATGTCATGCTGATGGGAGATCAGCCTTATTTTATTGATTTCCAGGGAGGCAGAAAAGGTCCGATCTACTATGATCTTGCTTCCTTCGTTTGGCAGGCCAAGGCCAATTATGCGGAAGAACTCAAAGAGGAACTCATCGCGACCTACATCGAATCGCTCAAACGCTATATGCCGGTGGATGAGACCTATTTTCATAGCCAACTGCGTCATTTTGTCCTCTTCCGGACCCTGCAGGTCCTGGGGGCCTACGGTTTCCGTGGCTATTTTGAGAAGAAACCTCATTTTCTGCAGAGCATTCCCTACGCCATCGATAACCTCCGTCATTTGCTGAAAGAGCCTTTTGCCGAATATCCGTATTTGTCTGAAGTCCTGTTGGCTTTGACCCAAATGCCCCAATTCAATGAGGCACAAACCCAACAGAAGCTGACGGTGCGCATTACCAGTTTTGCTTACAAAAAGGGAATTCCCAATGACCCGACCGGCAACGGTGGAGGCTATGTATTTGACTGCCGGGGCATCAATAACCCGGGCAAATACCAGCACTTCTGGCATTTTACCGGTCTGGATCAGGAAGTGAAAGATTTCCTGGAGCAAGATGGTGAGGTGGTGCCTTTTCTGGAAAACGTCTATGCCTTGACCGATGCCCATGTGCAAAAATACATTGAACGCAAATTCTCCAACCTGATGATCTCGTTCGGTTGTACCGGCGGTCAACACCGCTCGGTCTATTGTGCAGAACGTCTGGCTGAACACATAGCCAAGAATTATGATGTCCGGGTACTGGTAACCCATCGGGAACAAGGTATTGAAAAAGAATTATAAGTCTTCCGATCATGGTGAAACAAGCAATGATTTTTGCAGCCGGACTGGGGACGAGGTTGCGTCCCTTGACCGACCGGATGCCCAAAGCACTGGTCCCTGTTGCGGGCAAACCTTTGCTGGCTCATGCCCTGGAAAGGATGCATCTGGCCGGTTTTGAACGTATCATCGTCAATGTGCATCATTTTGCAGACCAGGTGGAGGCCTTTTTGCAAACGGTCTCCTATCCCGGGATGGAGATACGGGTTTCCGATGAGCGGGATCTGCTTCGGGATACCGGTGGAGCAATCCGGCGGGCCTTGCCGTTGTTGGATATGGAATCTCCGCTGCTCATTCACAACGTTGATATCTTCAGCAACTTGGATCTGACTGATTTTTATGAAAAAGGCTGTGAGGAAATGGCTCGGGGGGCATGGGCTTATCTGCTGGTGAGCGAACGTGAGTCGTCCCGGTATTTTCTGTTTGACGACCAATCCTGTCTGCGGGCATGGAAGAATGTCAAGACCGGAGAAATGAAATCGTTTGAGACTTCGTTGCCGCCGACCTCTCCTTATGCTTTTGCCGGTATCCACATGGTGGCCCCGGCGTTGTTGCAGACCTTGGAGACTGAGCCGGAGAAATTTTCTGTTGTGGATCTGTATATCCGTCTGCCAGACCGTCATCCGGTCAAGGGCTGCCTGAAAAAAGGACTGCAACTGCTGGATGTCGGCAAAGTGAGCAATCTGCGTCAAGCGGAGGCAATGCTCCTGTTCAAGTCGGGCCATACCTGTTCCCAGTCGGTCTTGTTGGCTTGTGCACCGCAATACGGCCTGTCCCGGGAGACGGCACTGGCTCTGGCCTCTTCTTTCAGTGGAGGGGTTGCCCGCAGTGGGGAGTTGTGTGGTGCCGTCAGTGGGATGTTGATGATATTGGGAATGAAGTACCCGATCGTGCCGGGACAGCCGGAGACCAAGCGCTTGAATTTTGAAAAAGTTCAGGCCGCCTTGGCCAGTTTCCGTTCGGAGATGGGGGCTATCCGCTGTGATGAACTGCTGCGCATCCGCAAAGGAGGATGCAGCGATTGTGTGGCTTGTGCCGTGCGTCTGGCTGAAACCCTTTCCTGACAGAAGAGCGAGGAACTGAAGAAGCGGGAAACAGAGAAAACGAGAGGCAGAGCAAGCAAGAACAACAGTAAGCAATAAGTAAAGAGGTTGGCCCCAGAAAGGTCAACCTCTTTGCTTATTGCTCGTTTCAGTGATGGTTTACTTCACTTCTTCAAAGTCAACGTCGGTCACTTCACCGTCCTTGCCGTTGTTGGCGGGAATGGTGGCATAGACATAGCAGTGCTCCAGGTCGTGCTCTGCTTCATAGCCCATGGCGGTCAGTCCCTCATAGAGGGTGCGGCGGTTTAAGTCGTAAGCCTCCAGGTCGGGCCGCAGATGGGTGCAGCGGGCGATGACCTTCTGCCACAGGGAGGGGGCGCAGACATGGCCGCAGGCCCGGGCAGCGCCGGCGATGGCGGCGTAGAGGGCCTTGCTGTCGGCGGCTGCATCGGGCACATAGACGTAGCCGATCCGCTCGCCGGGCAGGGACAGGGATTTGGAGTAGGAATAGCAGACGATGGTATCCGGGTAGATCAGGGGCAGGAAGGGGACTTCCACCCCGTAGGCCAGTTCCCGGTAGGGCTCGTCGGAGATGATGTAAATGGGGTGGCCGTATTTGGCGGCCTTCCGGTTCAGAAGGTCAGCCAGTGCGGTCAGGGTTTCAGCGGTGTAAATGACGCCGGAGGGATTGTTGGGGGAATTGATGATGATGGCCTGGGTGCTGGGGGTCAGCATGGCCTCCACCGCATCCAGCTTGATCTGGAAGCCGGGAATATCAGGAGGGACCACCTTGAAGATCAGACCATTGGCCTCAGAAAAGGGCTTATATTCCGGGAAATAGGGGGCAATGGCCAGGATTTCCCCATTTTCCACCGCCAGGGCCCGGAGGACGGCGATAAGCTCGGGAGCCGCGCCGCTGCCGATGAAGAAATTCTCGGGCCTGGCACCGCAGCCGTAGCGGTCATTTAAATCGTCGGCAATGGCCTTCCGGCAGGCAAAATCACCGATGGCGGAGGTGTAGCCATGGACCTGCAGGGAGTCGGTATCCGCCAGAATGGCCCGGATGGTATCGTTGACCTCGGTCGGAGAGGGGATGGAGGGGTTACCCAGGGAATAGTCGAAGATATTCTCGTCACCGACGATGGCAGCCCGCTGGCGGCCATATTCAAACAGGTCCCGGATGCAGGAGCGGTTGGCGCCCAGGGCGTAAGCTTTTTCGTTCAACATAAGGATATACCTCCAAATCGTTAACTGTCATTGCGAGGAGCGCAGCGACGTGGCAATCTCCCGCACTTTATGGATAAGCGTCCTACGCTGATATTACAGTTCGTACAGGGGTTTTCTGGGGTTGTAAGGCTGGGCCTTATAGGTTACGGAGCCGATAGGCTTGCCTTCGACGCCGTATTTGGGGTTGTAGCCAAAGAGATTGATGTACTTTTCCAGATCAGGGCGCTCCTTCTCCATCTCCTCCATAACGGCCACGGTGGCGATGACGTCATCCACCGCCCGGTGGGAATTGACCACCTTGCCGGTCAGGCCGTACTGTTCGATGGCGGAGCAGAGCTTGTGGGGATAGCTGTGCCGGTCCCGGTAGACGGTGAGCAGGTCCAGCTTGTCCTTGCCCTTCAGGATCTGAGGGTCGCCGTTTCGCAGCAGCAGATAGAACATGAAACTCAAGTCAAAATGGGCGTTATAAGCCAGAAGCAGAGTATTCCCGGCGATCAGCTCCGCAATATCCCGGCAGACCCGGGTCTTGGGGATGCCCCGCTCCCGGATGTCCTGGTTGGAGATGCCGGTGAGGGCTTCAATTTGGGCAGGCACAAAGCCACCGGGGCTGAGGGTGATCAGCTCATCGTATTCTTCGGTCACGATCACCTTGCCGTCCTTGCGCTCCAGCACCACGGCGGCGAACTCGATAATCTCGTCCCGGTTGTATTGAAGGCCGGTGGTTTCCGTGTCAAAGAGAAACAGCCGGTCATATTTTTCAAATAAGCAGTTGAGTTCGCCCATAATCATCCCTCTTTATACAGCGCCAGGGCTCTGGCGAATTTGCTTTTCTCTTCCGGCTGCAGACCGTAAATATCCGCCAGCTGCCGGGCAAAGGCATCGGTGGCCTCCCGGCTGCCAGCCTTTTGCTCGATTTCAATCTCGCACAGGGGAATCTCTTTGCCGCCTGAGAACAGAACGCCCTGATCCAAAGCCAGCTCCACCGTGCACTCCAGGAAGGTGAGCACACCGGCTTTTCGGGTAAAACGGGCACCGCAGATGGGCACAAGGCCTTCCTGGCAAAGCGAAGCCAAGTCGCTGGGACAGCCAAGTTTACATAATTCAGAAATCGCAGCGGTAACGGAGTCCCTA
>CALCYB010000078.1 GCA_937906485.1 uncultured Rikenellaceae bacterium | reverse complement strand
CCGACCAGAGCCAATCTGCCCAGCCCGCACAGCCTGCCAGCAAAACCAAAGAGTCCTGGAAATCGCGTCTGAGCCGCAAGATCGGCTCCATCCGGGAAATAGACATTTTTGAAAACGACAACGATAACGACGCATAATTATGGAAGACGAATATTTGATTCCCACCAACATCAATAAGAAATCCGCCTGGATCAAGGTCATCGGCGTAGGCGGTGGCGGTTGCAACGCAGTTACCCAGATGCACCGCCAAGGTATCCAGGATGTGGACTTCATCATCTGCAACACCGACGCCCAGACCCTCAACGACAGCCCGGTCCCGATCAAAGTCCAGTTGGGTAATGTCCTCACCCGTGGCCTGGGAGCCGGTTGTGACCCGGAACGCGGCAAGATGGCTGCCCGTGAATCCATTGAAGACATCAAGCAAGCCATCGGATCCGGTACTGAAATGGTGTTCATCACCGCCGGACTCGGTGGTGGTACCGGCACCGGAGCAGCCCCGGTCATCGCGGACATCGCCAAGAATGAACTGGGTCTGCTGACCATCGGCGTCGTGACCCTTCCATTCAAAGACGAAGGCATGGAATTCTACCGCCGGGCCATGAACGGATTGAAAGACATCGCCAGCAAGGTGGACTCCCTGTTGGTCATTGACAACCAAAAACTTTACGAAATCTACGCCGACTTGAACGTGGATGACGCTTTCCCCAAAGTGGACGAAGTCCTGAACACAGCCGTCAAAGGGATTGCAGAGATCATCACCAGTAAAGGTTTCATCAACGTGGACCTGGCCGATGTAAAGATGGTGACCAAGGACAGTGGCATCGCCCTGCTCGGTATCGGGATTGCTTCCGGAGAAGACCGGGCCAAAGAAGCCGTCCGGCTGGCTTTTGAATCGCCGCTGCTGAACGAATACAACCTGCGGACCGCCACCAATGCCCTGGTCAACATCTCCTACAACAAGAACTCGGAAAGAAACCTGACCATGGCCGAACTCGAACAGATCATGGCCCACATCCAGGACTATACCGGACCGACCGAAAAATTCAAACGTGGGGTGGTGTACGATGACACCCTGCCCAAGGACAGCATCCGGATCACCGTGGTGGTTACCGGCATTGACATGGTCATTACCCCTCAACCCCAGCCGATGCAGGCCAAACGGGACAATGTTACGGTCGTCACCTTGAGTGAGCGCGAAGAAGACGAAGATGGCAGCATCCCGCTCGCCCTCTCGTACGAACCCGGCAACTTCCAGCAGGACGAAGATCCCTACTATGATTTGATTACCGTGTACGACGGCAGCATGTCCATGCTGGAATACGAAAAGGAACCGGCCCTGACCCGACTTAGAAAACGCATTGAAGCCCAAAACCAAAAATAACAGACACCATGCAAAAAAGAGAAACACGGGTACGTTTTGCTCCCAGCCCCACCGGTCCCCTGCACATGGGCGGAGTACGTACTGCTTTATACAACTACCTGTTTGCCAAACAAAACCAAGGAAAATTCATCCTGCGCATCGAAGACACCGACTCCCAGCGTTTTGTTCCGGGAGCCGAAGCCT
>CALCYB010000077.1 GCA_937906485.1 uncultured Rikenellaceae bacterium | reverse complement strand
CGAGGCTCACGGGAAGAAATGGATTGCAGGAGAGGAGGGTCCGCAAGAGGTCTGGCACCGGGATCCGTTGATTGCACAGCAGATGACTGATACAGCCAATGTCTTGACCTTTACTCCCGAAGAAGCGCAGAAGGCCCGCTATTGTGAGGGCATGGCCGAGTCGTTGGAAGAAGTGGCAGACCTGCTCTGTGGGGAGGGCTATGTTCTGCAGAAACAGGAGCTCAGCTGGCTGCACCAGTTGCTGCTTCTGCTGATGTCTCCACTGTTGCAGAGCCTCTTTCTGATGATGATCATCGGAGGGATCTATTTTGAGATGCAGAGTCCTGGAATCGGTTTTTCGCTGGCCATAGCCATTGTGGGAGGACTGCTGTATTTTGCCCCGCTTTACCTGGAGGGGCTGGCCATGCATTGGGAGATTGCCTTGTTTATCGTGGGTCTGGTGCTGTTGCTGATCGAACTGTTTGCCATACCCGGTTTCGGGGTCTTCGGCATCCTGGGCCTGGGCCTGATGTTTGTTTCGCTGGTTTTCTCAATGGTAGATAACGATGTGCTGTATTTTGAGGGAAATCTGAACTTGCAACCGGTCCTCAAACCGATCCTGATTGTCTGCGGTTCCTCCTTGGCGGTCCTGGTTGTGGCCATTTGGGGAGCCGGACGTTTCTATGAAATGCGTCTGTTCAATAAAGTTGCCCTGAAGACCAACCTGGATGAATCGGAGGGGTTTGTCGGGGTAGAAAAACAGCCCCTTGCCCGGCTTGTTGGGCAAGAGGCGTTGGTAATCAGTGACCTGCGGCCTTCCGGGAAGGTTGAACTCGATGGGAAGCGATACAATGCTGTCCTGGAATACGGATCCGCCCGGAAAGGGGACTATGTCTATGTGGTGCGAGCAGAATTGGGTTGTTTGTACGTCCGTCTGATCCAGAGGTAATAGCCGGTCAGAGGCAGGCTGGCTCCCAGGAGTGAAGCCAGAAACCATAGGATGCGGGTCAGCCATCCGCCCCAGTTCCCCACATGGATGGAATAGATCCAGCCACGAATCTTGCCCGAGTTGTCGGCATCCCGGTAATACTCCACGGAGGTGATGGCTCCCGAAGCCGGATTCCATCGGTACGTATCGGATGCACGCTGGTTTCCCCATTTTGAAAATGTCACTTGCGCGCTTTGGTCCGCCACCGTAATCTGTTTGAAATCCGGGTTGCGTCCGGCTACTTCCTCAAAGGCATACTGCCAATGCTGGTATTTTGCAACATTCTCATTTTTAAATGTTGAAACATCTTTGTTTGAGGCATTAACATTTTTGTTACCTTGATTTTTTGCAGTGGTGGCTCCAAATACGGAGTAAAAAGCGTTGCGGTACCAGGGAAACGACCAGGTCAGGCCGGTCAGGGCCATGGCCAGTAGCAGCACAACACCGTAGATGCCACCCGCCACGTGCAGGTCGTACAGGAAGCGTTTCCACCCTTTGCGCAGATTGATGGAAAAACGTGATTTCAGGGCTTTGCGGGATTTGGGGATCCAGATGATGAGGCCGGAAATCAGAATGACTACAAAGGTGAGGGTGGAAATTCCCACGATGAGTTTTCCCCAGAAGATACCTCCTTCTGCAGGCCTGGTGTCCATCAGCCAGCGGTGCAGGCTGAACATGACTTTAAAGAAGGCCGGCCGTTCGGATTGTCCCAGTATCTCCCCGTTATAGGGGTTGATCAGCAGTACGGCACGTTTGGGTTTGGACAGTTTGACGCTGTAGGCGCGTTCCGGGTCGTCGGGTACGCTGATGCCGGTGATGCGGACATCTTCCTGGAGCACTTCTTCTGCGCGTCGTGCCAATTCATCCAGGGGAAGCGGGGCTATCCCCGCATCCCGGACGAAGTATTTTTCACGTTGCAGGGCTTGGGTGATCTCGGTTTCAAAGATCAGCATGGCACCGGTAAAACAGGTGAGGGTAATGACCAGACCAAATGGAATGGACAACCAGAGGTGGATGTGTCTGATGATTTTTTTCATCGTGCAGGTTCTTTAGTCGAGTGGAGACAGGCGTCCGATGCCGCTGATTTGTGTGGCTTCTACGGTCAGTCCTTTTGTGGCTTTTCCCGAAGTGGTATCAATGCAGTAGACGGCCGGATAATCGTCTGTGCAGGTGACAGCGATGTAAGCCTTGCCGTTTTCCGCAAAAGGCGTGTTGCCATAACCGGAGATCAATTCTTTGTCCGGAAGACCGGTAACAGGGATCAGGGTGCCGGCTGCCGCATCAAAGATGGCCAACTGGTTGGCTTTCATGGATTTTTCAGGAGTGATCGGGGCATCGTACATCAGCATCAGGAATTTGCTGCCTCCTGCCGGCCAGGTGCGGACAAAGGATCTGCCGCCAGCGATTTCTTCCAGGTTATAATAATAGGTCGGGTCAAATTCTTCGGTGCCGTTCTTGATCCGGACTACACCGGCGGGAAGGGTGGTTTGCTGACGGGCATCCGCCATGGCTTTGGCGTAAGAAGGAGAGAAGACATAGATGTCACCCAGGTCATCTTGCCAGATCATCTGGTAGTATTGGGATTTGTTGCGTCCGCAGGCATAGCTGATTTTATCCGTTTTGATCAGTTTGCGTTCTTTGAGGGTCTGGTCAGTAAAGATGGCTACCCAGCATTCGTTGGGATATTGGGTCCATTGCAGTTCTCCTTCTTTGTAGGCACCGCTGCCGGATCCCCCTGACTCGGTTTTGACCAGGTCTTCATTGCCGGGGAGTACCCATTTGCCGTCCTCGGCTTTGACTCCGTATTGGCTGAGTCCCATCGGGACAGCAGCAGAAAAGATTTTTCCATTGACTTCTTCAATACCGGCCAAGGTGACAAATTCCCCATTGCCCAGGAAATTTTCTGACAGATAGGCTGTTTCCAGGGTGTTGTTGGTGTCGTAGGTTTCTGCTTCCACATCCAGGTAAGAAATCAGGATGGACTTGGGCAGGTAGCCGTTTTCATCTGCCCATTCTGTGGGGCCGTCACCGGTCGAGGTGGTCATGATGTAGCGGTCATACATGCCGTAGGAGGAGAATCGTTTGATGGCGTATTCTCCGGAACGGGCCTGCAGGCTGTGGTCGGGCTGCATGATGTAGGAACGGGTGGTTCCGGCATTGCCTTGGTTGTAGGTCAGGGCATACAGGTACCGGTCCTGGTAGAAGACCCAATAAGTGGCTCCATCGTTGACCAGACCGTCTTCCATACCGATGGTGCCGGTTTCCAGGGAAGCAGAGGTCAACAGAACATTGGTCGTTGATGAAGAAAACTGACCTTGTGCAGCGATGACCCACTCACGGGCTGCATCATCCGGTTTTTTCAGATCATTGTTGTCTTTTTCACAGGCTGCTGCGCCGAGCAGCATGGCCACTGCCGAGA
The DNA here is from genome assembly GCA_937906485.1 of uncultured Rikenellaceae bacterium. Lineage (GTDB taxonomy): Bacteria > Bacteroidota > Bacteroidia > Bacteroidales > UBA932 > JAGCJX01. The sequence goes on along the minus strand of CALCYB010000077.1, from coordinate 931 downwards.
GACAGCTGAGGCATTTCTTTGTGGTTTTCATCTTTGTAAGGGTTTATTTTGTTATACTTGATTAGCGGTGATGAGGGGGGTGATGGCCGATGGCAATACGGATTTTTCCATAAAAAGCCCTTCCTGCCTTCTGCAGGCTGAAATTGTCGTACAGATCCTCGTTGGTCAGGTTACGGCACTCAATGGAAAAATTGTATTTGCCGTGAGAGAGGCTGTAATTGAGGGTCAGGTTATGGGAGAACTGGTCGGGCACCATGAATTCGTCTTTGTTGGTGCCGATGCGGGAAGAATAGTAGTAGAACCGGTACAGGAACTGGTTGTCGTAGGTAAGGGTCAGCGTATTGCCTTTACGCAGAAAGTCCTGCCAGGTCAGGGTGGCATCAGCATCCGCAAAGAGATAGGGGAGGTTGGGCATGCGGTCGCCGTAGCCCAGATTGGGCATGTTGGTGGTACCCAGTGCAATTTTCATGGCATCCCGGACATCCATGTAGGTGAAGTTGCCGCCCAGGCTCAGCCATCTGCTGAAGGAGTAGCGGGCGGTCAGGTTACCTCCCAGGGTGGTTACACGACCGTAGTTGATGTAGGTGGCCGCTGTCTTTCCTCCGCTCAGGTCCACCAGGTTACGTTGGATGTAATCTTTCGTGTTGCGGTAGATCAGACTTCCTTCCAGGTAAAGGCTGTGCTGGCCCATCTTGAATCCGTAACTGAGGTTCAGGTTGATGTTGTCGCTGTTTTCGGGACGGATGCCGATGTCTCCCATTTCCAGGTCTTCGTCCCCGAACATTTCTTCGATGGTCGGAAGGCGGTAGGCCTTTTCGTAGGAGAGTTTGGCCTGCAGATCCTTCAGCAGGAAGACGGTACCGGCAATGCCGTATCCCAAAGCATCTTCGCTGCGGCTGGTACGTACAAACTCGGTCATTTTGTCGTTGGT
>CALCYB010000076.1 GCA_937906485.1 uncultured Rikenellaceae bacterium | reverse complement strand
ACATACATGATGACCAATTTCAACATGGAAATGATTGCTCCCGGTATCATTGACCATAAAGAATGGACACCGGAAAACGGTCGCAACAATGCATTGCGTATCAATGGTCTGGGTGCTCCCCGTGCTTTCTATACTCCCTTGTTGCGTGAGGTGAAGTTGCCGAATACCAGCTACGGTGAGGACTATGCACTCGGTTTGCGTTTTTCAAGAGAATACCAGATCGGTCGTATCTATGATGTCATCTACCACTGCCGTCGTTGGGATGGTAACTCCGATGCCGCTCTGGATGTGGTGAAGATGAACGGACACAACACATATAAAGACAGAATCCGGACATGGGAATTGCAGGCCCGTGTTCAAATGTTGAAAAAATAGCGATGGGAAAGATCGCAAAATCAGAAATTGAACGGCTGTTTTCCCAACAGCTGGATCAATGGACTCAAGCCCGGGATAACTACCGGGCTTTGGAGCAAGTAGAACAGAAGTCGGTTACAGTGAATGGATTGGATGTTTTTGTCCAATTCAACCCGGCCCGTATTGTTTCCTCCGGAGCGAAGGTGGATGCCAAAACCATCCGGACCCGCAAATGCTTTTTGTGTGAGCAGAACCGTCCTGAGGTCCAATGGGGCATTGATTTCGAGAGCACCACGGGGCGTACCTATCAGGTGCTGTTGAATCCTTTTCCGATTTTTCCCCGCCACCTGACCATTCCGGACCGTTGTCATACGGACCAGCGCATCGCCGGCAGAATTGCCGATATGCTGGAACTGGCTGCGGAATTGGATGATTTTGTGTTATTCTACAATGGTCCCAAATGTGGGGCATCCGCTCCGGATCACATGCACTTCCAAGCTGGAAACAAAGGTTTCCTGCCCCTTGAGGTGCGTCTGGACGAGATTCCCCGCCGCGATTTTCTGGTGACGGCCTCCACCCGGCTTTCTTTGTTGGAATCGTTTGTTCCCGGTTGTTTTGTGATTGAGACCCGTTCTGCTGAAGAGGCGGTGCATTATTTTGGAGAACTTTACCGTCATCTTCCGGTCAAGGAAGGGGAGACCGAACCCATGATGAATCTCCTTTGCTGGGTTTCTCAGGGGGGGTACCGTCTGCTGGTGCTGACCCGTCGCCAGCACCGTCCGGACTGCTATTATGCGGAAGGGGAGGACAATATTCTGCTCAGTCCTGCATCGGTGGATCTGGGTGGAGTGTTCATTACTCCGTTGCAGAAGGATTTTGAGAAGATTTCTGCTGAGGATCTGGCGGGTATCCTGGATCAGGTATGTTCCGACAAAGAAGGGCAAGAGGCTTTGTATGCTGCGATCCAGGCGGATTTTTGCCGTTTTCAGCCGACCGTGGCGGTGGGGATCCTGAATGAGGCAGAGGTCCGGGTGAATTTCGAAGGCACCTATGTTTGTGGTGATGTTGCCTGTGAAATGAATGGCACGGCCTTTCCTGTTGGTATGGAAGGGCTGTTTTTCATTGGTTTGACCCCCACCCCATCTTTTGCTATCCTTATCCACAGTTCATCAGAAAGGATGGAACACCATGCGCCGCACCATCAAAAAGCATCCCTTTGCCTTCCTGCATTGCCTGAGCTGGCTGGTTATGGCCTTTTGCATGGGCTATGTCATGCACTACGGCAGCTACGATTACTACGATGT
>CALCYB010000075.1 GCA_937906485.1 uncultured Rikenellaceae bacterium | reverse complement strand
TAGAGCACCTGCTTTGCAAGCAGGGGGTCGTCGGTTCGACTCCGACTATCTCCACCAGTAACCCACTCAGAGAGTTTTCTGAGTGGGTTTTTCTTTTTGCTCCGGTCACGATGTACTGTCTTAATGCAAAAAATCCCCGGCAGCGTTTGCCGAGGATCTTTGTTAAGTCATAGGATACTCCTGACTGGCATCTTAGCCGTAAATCAGGGGTTTGAGCCATCCAAAGAGGATCCAGGCTACAATCAGGGTCACAATGATGTTGAAGCCTTGTGCCGTGAGGAACGCCCAAAGGGTCTTTCTGTTTTCTTTGGAAACGATGTCCTTGAAGCGGGTTTCCAGACCGACGCAGACAAAGGCGATGCTGAAGAGGGAGTTGCTGAAACCTTTGGCAATCTTTCCTGCACTTTTGGCCAGGTCAAGATCCAGTGCAAAACTGAAAATCAGCGAGGCGGCGATAAAGCCTACGACAAACTTGGGGAAACGGTCCCAAATCAATTTGGCGGTGGGTTTTTCCTGGTTGTTGTTGCCTTTGTAGGTCCACATCAGGGAAATGATGAATGCGGCAACACCCAGCAGGACATTTTGTGAGGATTTGACGATGATGGCCGTTTGTGCAGCTTCTTCGCCCAGCATGGTGCCTGAGGCGGCTACGGCTCCGGTCGTGTCAATGGTGCCTCCCAGCCAGGCTCCGGCCACTTCCGGAGAGAGTCCGATCAGGTCGGCAATCCAGGGCATGAGGTACATCATCGGTACGGCACACACCAGCACCAGGGATACGATGTAGGAGAGTTTCTTGCTGTCCCCTTTGATGACACCGGCGGTAGCAATAGCGGCGGATACCCCGCAAATGGAAACCGAACTGGCCAGCATGGTAGAAGTCTCGTCATCCACACCCATTCTTTTGGAGTTGCGGAATGCAAAATACCAGACAGCAAAAACGACCACCAAGGCTTGCGCCAGGCCGAATGCGCCCGATTTGAGCACATCTCCAAACAAAATGGTGGCACCCAGACAGACAATACCTATTTTAATAAAGAATTCGCTTTGAATAGCCGGTTTAAGCCATTCCGGTACCCGGAGGAAGTTGCTGATGACCAAACCGAACAGAACGGAGAAGAAGACCGATTCCAGCCCGAGTTCTTTCACTGCGGGAATGTTGGCGGTCACTTGGGCCAGCAGGGATATGGTGAAGATGACCAGTAGCGAAAAGAACAAGTTAGAGACCTTCCGCTTCAGGAGCAGAAAGTCAATCACCGTAAGGATATAAAGAAATACAAACATGTAGCCGGCGGACAGCCATTGGGCTGTGGTGACCAGTTTTTTTGGCATGGCCGGCATGGAGTCGGGAAAGAAAGCGCAGAGCAAAAGGATGATTGCTCCCGTAAATACAATAATCCAGTCTTCTGTACGAAATTGTTTCAACCAATTCTTCATTGTGTGTAAACAGTTATGCACAATCCCGTTTCTGGGATTATGCTGGTTCAGGTAATTACCTACACAGGCTTGAAACAATCCTCCCATGCAGGGGAATTCAAGCCTGAATGGGATTTAAACTGAAAAAAGGACATTCCCTTGTCAGAAATGTCCTTTTTGGTGCCCAGAACAAGACTCGAACTTGCACAGCCTTGCGGCCACTAGTCCCTGAAACTAGCGTGTCTACCATTCCACCATCTGGGCGTTTCAAGGGAATGCAAAAGTATGGCTTTTTTTCAACTTAACAAAAAATAATTTCACTTTTTTGTATTTTTGTGAAAAATAAAGGAAATCATGATGGATAAATGTTGTCTGGAAGTTTGTTCCAACTCGGTAATCAGTGCAATGGCCGCCCAAGCAGGGGGAGCCGATCGGGTCGAATTGTGTTCTGTACTTGGTGTAGGAGGGGTGACTCCATCTCATGGAGCCATTGTATCGGCGCGCAAGGCACTCACGATTGATCTGAATGTGCTTTTACGGCCCAGGGAAGGGAATTTCGTGTACGAAGAAACAGAAATCCGTGAGGTTGAAGAGGATATTCGCATGTGTGCCGATGTCGGAGTGAATGGCGTGGTAATCGGTGCCTTGGATTTTATGGGAAATGTGGATTTTGCGGCGATGGAGCGTTGGATCAATCTTGCCAAAAAAGGTGGCTTGGCAGTGACCTTCCACCGGGCCATTGATGTGAGCCGTGATGTGTTCCAGACCATGGAGGATGCAATTCGTCTGGGCTGTGATTGTATCTTGACCTCGGGAGGATATGCTACCGCACCCGAAGGTACTGCTGTGTTGGCCAAGATGGTGGAAATGGCTGCAGATCGTATTGTCATCATGCCGGGTTCGGGTGTTAATCCGGAGAATGCTGCTGAGCTGGTACGTGCAACCGGTGCCCGTTATCTCCACTCATCTGCAAGAACAAACCGGCCCGCCGAAGATGGCTGGACCGGTTGGTCAGATGCTACTGTGGTTCGTGCGATCCGTAGTCAATTGGATCGCGTATAGATCACAGGTATTTACAATACTCCGATTTCTTGGATCAAGGTTTGGGTTGAGCCGTCAGGGAAGGTAAGCACCGCTATGATGGTGTGGGATCCGTTGCTGAGTGAAATCCAGTCTCCGGTCTGATAGGCCTGTCCGTCATAGGTCCAGGAGATCGAGGTCGGTTGGATGTCACATCTTCTGAGTTTGAGCTGGATGCTGTCTCCATTGTCGTAGAGTTCTTTTTCCACCAGAATCATGGGCAAGGCGGATCGTTGTTGGGGGCTGCTCAAGTAGACTTTGGTCAACAGGTTGCCTTCTTCCATGGTATTCCAGTTCTGACCGTCTGTAGAGACGATGCAACCACCTTCCATTTGCGGTCCCTGGTCTGTCAGCAGGTTCAGTTCATCCTTGCTGTTTTCGTACCAGTAGCCGAAAATATAGTCATGTGCACTGTCAAGAACAATGTCCCATTGAGACAAGTCCATGAAGATACTGGTTTCGAAAGAACCGGATGTCGAGGTTGCTGTTTCTTTTACGAGCATGGTCTGTTGGGTCTGGTCATAGACGAATACGCCCACTGCACTGGGTGAGTCCATTTCCGGTACCATTGAGAATTCAATGCCGGCGATGGCAT
>CALCYB010000074.1 GCA_937906485.1 uncultured Rikenellaceae bacterium | reverse complement strand
TTTTTCCTCCAATTCGGAAATTGTTGCGCTGGTCATGCGCTTCGCGGACAACATCGTCTCAAGCACCGAAAACGGGATTTACGGCATCATCTCTTTCCTGGTCTTCGTCTGGCTGGTGGTCTGGCTGATGCTGAACGTGGAGAGTTCCTTCAACCGGATCTGGAAAGTGGATGTATCCCGGGTCCTCTGGAAACGGATAGTGGCCTACATCGCCATCCTCATCCTATCCCCCTTCGTGCTGTTGCTTTTCCTCTCGATCACCGTCAACCTGACCCAGTTCATGGACGGATGGAAAGAGGTCATCCCAGGTATCCACTACGTCAAACCGTTCCTCTCCTGGCTGATTTCCTACGGAGTTATCCTGTTGGTGATGACGGCCTTGTACAAATTCATCCCCAATGCCCGGGTGCACTTCCGGTCGGCTTTTGGTGCTGCCCTGTTTGCTGCTCTTGCCTTCATTGTGATCCAATACCTGTACTTGGAGACCCAATTTTTTGTCAGCCGGCTCAACTCGGTGTATGGAGCCTTTGCAGCCTTGCCCCTTTTCATGGCCTGGATGAACATCGAATGGAGCATCATTCTGACCGGAGCAGAACTGTCCTATGCACTCCAGTTTGTGCATAATCCACAATTTAAATTCATAAAAGAAACGAATGAATAGATACAAAATGGATATGTCCCTTTCAGAGGGAGCTGTAGATTTTATTGACGATCCCCGTTTCCACGAGCTGATCGCAAACACCAAAGAAGACCTTCCGCGCTGTCGGGAGATCTTCGCCAAGTCATTGAACAAACAACCCCTGAGCATCGAAGAGACCGCTGCGCTGGTTGCCATTGAATCCCCGGAGGGTCTGGAAGAGCTCTTTGAGGCCGCACGTACCCTCAAACGCACCGTTTACGGCAACCGCATCGTGCTCTTTGCCCCGCTGTACATCGGCAACTACTGCATCAACGACTGCACGTACTGCGGTTTCCGCAAGAGCCTGCGCACCGCTGTCCGTCAGACCTTGAGCAACGACCAGCTCATCGATCAGGTCCATGCTCTGGAAGACGAAGGACACAAGCGCCTGATTCTGGTGTACGGAGAACACCCCAAATACACCCCGGAATTCATTGCCGAGACCGTACGGACCTGTTATGCCACCAAGAAAGGCAAAGGTGAAATCCGCCGGGTGAATATCAATGCGGCCCCGCTGGACATTGAAGGTTTCCGCATCGTCAAAGAGGCCGGCATCGGTACCTTCCAAGTCTTCCAAGAAACCTACCATCGCCCCACCTACGCCAAATACCACCCGGAAGGGACCGTCAAAGGCGACTACATGTGGCGGCTCAATGCCATGGACCGTGCCTTCCAGGGCGGCTGTGACGACATGGGGATTGGAGCCTTGTTCGGACTCTACGACTGGCGTTTCGAAGTCCTGTCCCTGGTGGCACATGCCCTGCACCTGCAAAACACTTACGGCGTAGGTCCGCACACCATCAGTTTCCCGCGTATCCAACCCGCGGAAGGCATGAATTTGGAATTGCCTTATCAAGTGAGCGATGCCGACTTCAAGAAACTCGTTGCCATCCTGCGTCTGGCCGTTCCTTATACCGGTCTGATCATGACGGCCCGCGAATCCGAGGCCATCCGCAACGATGTCATTGATTTCGGGGTTTCCCAGATTGACGCCGGCACCCGTCTGGAGTTGGGGGGATACAGTGAAAAGAAAAACAAGGAACAGGAACTCAACCGCGAACAGTTCCGCATCGGTGACTCCCGGGAACTGGACGAAGTCATCCACTGGTTGCTTACCCGGGGCTTCATTCCCAGCTTCTGCACGTCCTGCTACCGTCTGGGACGCACCGGAGAACATTTCATGGAGTTTGCCATCCCGGGATTCATCAAGCGTTTCTGTTCCCCGAATGCCAGCCTCACGTTGGCAGAATACCTGGAAGATTATTCTTCCGAAAAGACCAAGGCGGCCGGCTACGCCCTGATCGAACAGGAACTCAAACAATTGCCGGATGAAAAACAAATAGCCATCAAAGCCCGGCTGAGTCAGATCAAAGACGGAAAACGGGATTTGCTGTATTAGAGGATTGTTGTAAGTAAGAGAGTCAATATGAGTACGTTTACACAAGAAGATCACGATCTGATCAATCGTGAGTTTGAGGAGTTGAGACTGGCCAGTCTCCGCCGTTGCGCATCCCAGGAGGAATACGAAGAAGTCCTTCGGGCCTTTGATTTTGCCAACGAAGCCCACAAGGGGGTCCGTCGCCGCTCGGGTGAGCCCTACATCATCCACCCGATTGCGGTGGCCAAGATTGTCGTACAGGAAATCGGGCTGGGCTACAAATCCATTGTAGCTGCGCTGCTGCACGATGTGGTGGAAGACACGGACTACACCGTCGAGGACATGCGGCGTCTGTTCGGGGACAAAGTCGCCTCGCTGGTAGATGGACTGACCAAAATCAAGGCCGCCATTGATGCCGATTCCATGGGACGGACCACCAACACCCTCCAAGCTGAAAATTTCAAACGTATTCTACTGACACTCAATGATGATGTCCGCGTAGTCCTGATCAAACTGGCGGACCGTCTGCACAACGTCCGTACCATTTCCTCGATGCCGGGCTACAAAAAGGACAAGATCCTGAGCGAAACCATGTACATCTTCATCCCGCTGGCCCAACGCCTGGGGCTGTACAGCATGAAGTCGGAAATGGAAAACATCTGGCTGCAGGAACGTGAACCGGAAGCCTATCTGTCCATCCAGAAAAAGGTACAACAGGTAGTGGCCCAACGTGGAGACGCCATTGACCGCTTCATCGAACCCATCTCCCAATCCCTGAAAAAGAGCGGGTACGACTTTGAGGTGTTCAAGCGCATCAAGACACCCTATTCCATCTGGCGCAAGATGAACAAAAAAGGCATTCCGTTCGAAGAGATCTTCGATATCTTTGCCATCCGCATCATTTTCCGCCCCAAAGCAGCCGAGACCGAACGTCAGCAATGTTGGAACATCTATACCCAGATTTCCGACCTCTATACTTCCAAGACCGACCGGATCCGGGACTGGACCAAAGAGCGCAAGAGCAACGGCTATGAAGCCCTGCACTGTACGGTCATGAGCCAGATGGGCAACTGGATTGAGATCCAGATCCGTAGCGAACGGATGAACGAAATTGCAGAACGAGGGGTTGCAGCCCACTGGAAATACAAACAGGAAGGCAATGTCGAAAACAACGACCAGGCCATCGACCGCTGGCTGCAGATGGTGCGTGATGTGCTGAACAACCCGGATGTCAATGCCCTGGAATTTCTGGACAATTTCCACGACAGTTTCCTTTCCTCCGACATCTATGTCTTTACCCCGAGAGGAGAATCCAAAGTCATCCCGGCCAACTCCACCGCCCTGGACTTTGCCTACTACATCCACACCCAGATCGGGAACCATGCCATTGCAGCCAAGATCAACCACAAACTCGTTCCGCTTTCCCAACGCCTGCGCAACGGGGACCAGGTGGAGATCATTACCGCAGAATCCCAAAAGCCCCAACGCGAATGGCTGGACTTTTTGAGTACACCAAAAGCAAAATCCATTGTTTATGAAGTGCTTCGCAGCGACATCGAAGACATTATCCAAAAAGGTCAGCAGATCCTGCAGGAAGCCTTGAGCAAATGCGACGTCAAACTCAACCGACGGGTCATCAACAAACTCATGGATGAATTCAAGGTCAGGACCAAGGATGAACTCTACAACAAGATTGCCACCCGCATCATTGACCTGAGTAACCTGGAAAAGATCCTGCGCAAGAACAACCAGAGCAAAAACGTGATGTACTGGACCCTTCAGCTCTTCAGAAACGAACGGAACGTCGCTGGCAATGAAGATGACGACGAAGATGATGTAGATGAAAAGCAACGCAAGAACCGTGCGGAAGAAGCCCGCAAGAACCCGGGCAAGGAACGTCTGCTGACCGATGACCCGGTCACGATGACCCGCTCCTACCGGGTAGCGGAATGCTGTTATCCCATCCCTGGAGACAATGTCGTGGGATTTGTGGACGATGACGGCCAGGTGGTGATCCACAAGAAGACCTGTCCCCAAGCCATCAACCTGGCAGCCACCCGTGGGGACCGGATTGTCAATGCACGCTGGAGCAAGCATACGGCCATCTCCTCCTTGGCCCGTATCCGGATGATCGGTGTGGACCGGATGGGTATCCTGAACGAATTGACCAAACACATCACCCATGATCTGAACATCAACATGCGCAAAGTCTTCTTCGAGACCCACGATGGCATCTTCAAAGGCATCATCGACTGCTATGTGCTGAATACCGAAGTCCTTGAAACCATGATGGAACGGATCCGCAAGGTCAAGGGCATCGAAAGTGTAACCCGTATAGAAATCACTGAGAACTAAGAATATGAAGCGTTATACCTGGCCGATGCTGTTTGTCGGACTACTGCTCTACTCCCTCTTTCCCCAAGGCTGTGCCAACACCAGCACCGCCCCTCAGGGAGGGCCGAAAGACACCTTGCCGCCCATTCTGATGGAAACCTTTCCCTTGAACAATACCATCGGATTCCCTACACAACCCGGCAAGAAACACACCATCAGTTTTACCTTTGACGAGTATGTGGTCCTGAAAGAGGCCAACAAGAACATTTTCCTCTCCCCGCCCCTTTCCAAACCCCTCCAAAGCAAGATCAAAGGAAAAAGTGTCGTGCTGACCTTCCCCGAAGACCTGGATTCCAACACCACCTACTGCATTGACCTGGGAGAAGCCATTGCCGACAACAACGAAGGCAACATCATGCCCCGCCAGATCTTCAGTTTCTCCA
>CALCYB010000073.1 GCA_937906485.1 uncultured Rikenellaceae bacterium | reverse complement strand
GTGCTCCTGAGTATTCGCGTGACAAATATCAGGGCAATGAATATGCCGGTGTGGTGACAGGTTTGGCCTGGACAGCTGTAGGAGGCGAAATCCTGTTTGTGGAAACCAGCTTGAGCAAGGGTAAAGGTGGTCGGTTGACACTGACCGGTAACTTGGGTGATGTGATGAAGGAGTCGGCCATGTTGGCCTTGGAATACATCAAGGCTCATCAATGTCTGTTGGATCTGTCGGAAGACTTGTTCGACCATTGGAACATTCATATCCACGTCCCTGAAGGAGCCATTCCTAAGGATGGCCCGTCGGCCGGTATTACGATGGCAACAGCACTGGCATCGGCTTTGACTCAACGCAAGGTGAAACCAAACCTGGCGATGACCGGCGAAATCACCCTTCGGGGCAAGGTGTTGCCTGTAGGCGGTATCAAGGAAAAGATTCTGGCTGCCAAGCGTGCAGGTATCAAGGAAATCATTCTCTGTCAGGAAAACCGGAAAGACATTGAAGAGATTCAACCGGAATACTTGAAGGGACTGACTTTCCATTATGTGAAAGATATCAAAGAAGTGTTTGCCTTGGCGTTGACCGATGAAAAGGTGAACGGGGCGATAGATTTTTGTGCGGAACAACAGAAGAAAGAAGAAAAGAAGGAATCATGACATTTGAATTGCAATATACCGACCCGAAGACGAATGCACGTGCGGGATTGATTACTACCGATCATGGACAGATAGAAACGCCTATTTTCATGCCGGTGGGAACACTGGGTACCGTGAAGGGAGTGCATCTGCATGAACTGAAAGAGGATATCCAGGCACAGATTATTTTGGGAAATACGTATCATTTGTATTTGCGTCCGGGACTGGATGTGATTGAACAAGCCGGTGGATTGCATAAATTCAATGGGTTTGACCGACCGATGCTGACCGATAGTGGTGGATTTCAGGTGTTTTCGTTGTCCGGAATCCGCAAGATGCGGGAAGAAGGGGTGGAATTCCGTTCGCACATCGATGGATCGAAGCATCTGTTTACTCCTGAACGGGTGATGGATATTGAGCGGACCATCGGAGCGGACATCATGATGGCTTTCGATGAATGTACACCTGGCACGGCCGATTATGAATATGCGAAGAAGTCCATGCAACTGACCCATCGCTGGTTGGACCGTTGCCTG
>CALCYB010000072.1 GCA_937906485.1 uncultured Rikenellaceae bacterium | reverse complement strand
TGGTGATTTAATGAATAATCCTATTTACAACTTAATAAGTGCTTTAGGTACATTTGTTACAGGTAGTGGAACAAGTTCAGAAGTATTATTTGGTAACGTTCAATTAGAAGCTGCACAGGCAATTGGAATGAACGAATACTGGTTAGTAGCCGCAAACTCACTAGGAACAAGTGCTGGTAAAATGCTAGCTCCTCAAAGTATTGCGATTGGATGTGCTGCTTGTGCATTATCCCGGTCACCTGGCCACTGCGGTCTGCTTTACCGAGCCGGTACAAGGGGCACATTTTGACTATCAAGGAAAAACCTACGTCATTTGTGACCCGACTTATATCGGGGCAGACGTAGGTCTTCAGATGCCGGATATGATCCAAGTTGAGGGCGTTTATCCCAGTAGCGGCACAATCCAACGCTGAGCGGACAGGTACTTACCGTTTGGCAGCAATTGCCAGCAGTACTCCGAGCACAACACCCAGCAAAGCAGCAAACAGAACGCGCAGCTCACCCGGGAGCAGGAAGGTGATGGTGTGAGCCGGATACCAGAACAAGGGGATCGTTTTCTTGAAGACGAATCCCCATTGTTTTTTCCAGTCCAGCTCGGCCATCAGTTTTCCCATCGGAATCGGGTGCAGCAGAGCGGTCAGGCTTCCTTGATAATGGTGGATGTGCATGTCGGTGATTTTATGGAAGGTCATGAATACCGGAGCAAAGAATGTGTTCATGGCCACGGATATGGACAGGGCCACCACAAATTTTTTCCAGGAGAGGGGACCGTAAAAGGCCATCAGTGCATCGTCCATGCCCAGGGTTTGCAGGACCACCGGAATACCGTTGGAGAAGACAATCATGGCTCCATTGATGAACATCCCGAGGATTCCCCATACCACCATTTTGGGCAGCATGCCGAAACCTTTCGGAAGGTATTCTCCTTTGGCAATGCGGGCACCCAGCATTTCCCCCAGGGTTGCCAGGATGCCGAACTTGAAGAAACTCATGATCATGCCATGTCCGGCATTGAACGTCTTGTAGGCCTCATAGAGGGTGGGAGAGATAAAGAACGGGAGGAAGATGGCAACGAGTACCAGCGTAAAATACAGATCTGTTTTTTTCATGGTCAGGTATGGATTTTTGACGGTTAGCCACGTATGTAATGCGGCATTTCTTCAGGAATGATCATGGAAATCTCCACCAGGCCGCCTACTTGGGCGTTCTCGAACCAAGCCGTCTGGTAGATCATTTTCTTGACCCCATTCTTGCTGATGGTGTAGGCGTTGGATCCACCGTTGCTCAAGAGTTGCCGGATGGTCTCCCAAGCATGGGGAGGATGGCAGTCTTTGAGGTTTTTCCCGATCAGATCCCCATGGCTGGCAAAGGTCTCACGGGCCTTCTGGTTCATAAAAATAATGTTTGCGGCTTTGTCACAAACCGTTACGGCACAATTCATTTCTTGTGCCCAAGCATATCCTTCTGTCATTTTTTTGTTTTTTTTACAAAAATAGCATTAATTTGACATTCAAATTGAAATAAATAGCTCAGTTATGAAGAAAATCTTTTTTTGTGCAGGCTTGTGTGCGCTACTTTTTGTGAGTGCATGCCGCAACCGCAGCCAACAGGAAACCGTTGTTCCCGCAGCGGATTCTTCTGTTGCAGAAGCGGTGACACCCGTAGTCGCCGATGAAAACGGATACCTGGTAAAGGTCGGGGATGTTGCCCCTGATTTTACTGTAGAACTTACGGACGGAACAAAATGGACCTTGTCCGAGCAACGCGGAAAAGTGGTCATGCTCCAGTTTACGGCCAGCTGGTGTGGCATCTGCCGGCAGGAAATGCCGCATATCGAGAAGCGCATCTGGTTGCGTCACCAGCAGGATCCGGATTTTGTGCTGGTGGGCATAGATCGCGACGAACCGCTGGAAAAGGCATTGCAATTGGCTGAATCGACTGGGATTACCTATCCATTGGCTCTGGATCCCGGAGCGGATGTGTTTGCTTTGTATGCCGACCGTTCTGCCGGAATTACGCGCAATGTGCTCATTGACAAGGAAGGCAAGATCGTCATGCTGACGCGTCTTTTCAAGGAAGATGAGTTTGCATCCCTGGTCGGACGTATTGACAAAATGTTGGAATAATCAATCAGTTCTTGTTTTTGTAAAATAATCTGTTTATTTTTGTAATTCATATTCGGTAGCAGAATATGTTGTAAATTATTTTTAACAATAACCCTTATTTTTTAAGCATGAAAAAAATCTTTTTTTCAGTGATGGCAATCGCAGCGCTTGCTTTCACAACATCTTGCGACAAAAGCGGAAAGGATGCTCCGGAACCCGTTGATCCTGTAGCTTTGGCAACTCCCGTTCTGACCGTATCCAACCAAGTTGAAGACGGCTTTACCGTTTCTTGGAATGCAGTTGAAAATGCAGCCGGTTACACTTACCACATGGGCCAAGAAACCGTAATCACTGAAACCAGTGTTACTTTCTCTGATCTGGAACCCGGTTCTTATACCGTACGCGTAAAAGCAAATGCACCTGCAGATTCTAAAGAATTTACTGATTCTCCGTTTGCAGACGTGACCGTTACTTTGGAAGCTCCCGCTCCGGAAGTTTCATTTACCCAAGAACTTTATACCACTGACGAATATGCTGCAGAAGGTCTGACCAGCGCCAATTCACTGTTCTTTACTTGGGCAGGTGAAGCTGTCAGCGCCGTTGAATACTTGTTGCTCAGTGAAGAAGAAGGTGGTGGAATGGATATTGAAGAAGCTTACGATACCTATGAATTCAATTATGTAGATCAAGCAAACATCATTGACGGAATCAATGCCGGTGGTGTTGAACTGTATTTCCAAAATTTGAGTCCGGCTACCAAATATTACCTCTATGCTATCGCTTACGACGCAACTTTGGACAATGCTGTTTTCGAAATTGACAATTGCACTACCGCCGAAATGCAAGAAAATCCGGCACGTGATGCATGGTTGGGTGAATGGACTTTGACTGCTGACCAAGCTTTGATTTGGGAAGTAGGAGCAGACGGAAACCTGGCACCGAGATTTGAAGATCGTGACTGGACCCTTGATCTTACCGTTGAAGCAGACCCGACCTATCCGAATCAAGTTTACATCTATGGCTTGACCAGATCAAATATGTCTGATGCTCCTGCACTTGCAGTAATTGACGAAAATGGTGATATGGCTATCTATAACCAAGTTGCTGTAGGATCAGCTGATGCTGACGGATATACTCCCACTTGGTTGAGCTATTGCTCTTATGGCGAATCTGGTTATACTTTTGTAACTGGCCAATTCCCGGCATATACCTTTGCTCTGGACGGTGATTTCGCAGACGGTACAGCTTATTCAGGTGAACTCAGCAGCGGTGAAAATTTTGCTGTATTGAGCCTGGAACTCTATGCAATGTCTAGCGGTATTGCATTCTACGTTGATGATTTCCCGTTTGAATGTATGGCTGGTCACTGGTCACTGGCAAGAACCGCTTCTGCTCCTGCACAAAAAACTTGCGCTTCTGTAAAAACAATCGCAGAAAAACAAGATGTTGTTCGTAACGACCGTTTTGTAATGGAATACCTGTCTTTCTAAGGAACGTATTCCTATAATAATAGACTGGCCTCAATCTTATTTGGATTTGGGGCCAGTTTTTTCTTTGGATTTCGTGGCTTACTTTTTGTTTGTCTGCTTTTTTTGTTAAATTTGTCCAATGAAACGTTTCTGGGTGATAGCATTATGGATGTGCCTGCTTTCGGGCTGTGGAGGGGATGTTCCTCCGATTGAAGGTGTGACAAGAGAACGTGCTGTCAACCGTCAGGCGCGGATCAGCCAATTGGAATATCATCTGGATTTCAATGTTCCCCAGCAGCAGGAGGATCCTCTTTTCGGGATCAATACCCTTACCTTTGAGCTTTTTGATGTCGCCAAGTCGCGTTTCAGAAGAAATGACTTATGGCTGGATTTCACAGGGAATGTACATACCGTGCTGGTCAACCATCAGCAGGTGCCGGTTGAGCAGGTGGCAGAACACCTTCGTCTGCCCGGTAAATTCCTTCTTCCCGGAAAAAATACGGTTGAAGTGGTCTTTACTGCACCGGACCAGTCGTTGAACCGACGTGCGGATTTTCTATATACGCTTCTGGTGCCTGACCGGGCCCGGACGTTGTTTCCTTGTTTTGACCAGCCGGATCTGAAAGGGAGTTTCTCGTTACGTCTTTCAGTCCCTGAACAGTGGGAGGCAGTCACCAACAGCCCGCTGGAGGGAGAAATGACCGATCCTTATCAAGCCGGTAAAAAAGTGCTCCGTTTTGCTCCGACAGAGCCATTAAGTACCTATCTGTTTTCTTTTGTGACGGGGGATTTCCAGGTTGAGACCTATTGGGAATCTGATTTTTATCCGATAGAAGAGTCGCAGGACCGTCCGATCAGCATTTACCATCGGGAGGACCGCCCTGAACAATTGGCCCAGTTGCCCGATATCGCCCGGGAGGTTTTTGCTTCCCTTCAGTGGTTGGAAGACTACACCCGGATTCCATATCCCTTTGCCAAATATGATCTGATTATTCTTCCCGGTTTCCAGTATGGAGGTATGGAACATACTGGAGCTACCTTGTACAATGCCTCCAAGATGTTCCTGGAGGCCAATCCGACGGTGAAGGAGCAAATGGCAAGAACCTCGTTGATTGCACACGAAACGGCCCACATGTGGTTTGGGGACTATGTGACGATGAGCTGGTTTGATGATGTGTGGGTGAAAGAAGTGTTTGCCAATTATTTCGCGGCAGAGATGGTGAAGGAACAGTTTCCTGATCATGATGACCGCCTTAATTTCTCGTCGTATCACCTGGCAGCCTATTCAGAAGACCGTACTTCGGGTGCGGTGTCATTGAATGCTTCATTGACCAACCTCAAGGATGCCGGGCTGATCTATTCCAACATCGTGTATAACAAAGCCCCTATTCTGATGAACATGCTGGTGGATAAAATGGGGAAAACCGCTTTTCAGCAGGGAGTACGCAATTATTTGCAGCAATATGCCTACGGCAATGCCACCTGGGATGATCTGATCCAGGTGTTGGATAAACAAGTGCCGGTCAATATGGTCACTTGGAGTGATGTATGGGTGGCCTCTTGTGGAATGCCGCAGTACGATTGGCAACGGCGGGAGGATACGCTCATCATCCGTCAGCAGGATCCGACGGGACAGAATCAAGTTTGGGACCAGAAGATCCGGTATGCTTGGCTGGAATCCCGTCCTGGCAGACAGCCTGTTATGAAAGAACAACATGTGGTTGTCAATCAAGCGGAAACCCGTCTGGTTCTGCCGCCTTCCAGTGGACCGGTGCTTCCCAATTCGGATGCCTTGGGATATGGCCTTTTCCGGCTGGATGCAGCGGAGCAGGCCTATTGGATGCAGCAGTTGCCGTCGCTTCCGGATCCGATCCATCGGAGAAGTATCCTGACCAATTTTCAGGAAATGTACTGGCATGGGGATGTGGATGCTGAGGCTTGGGCCCAGGCGCATTTGAACTTATTGCCCCGGGAGGACAACCAGTTGCTGTTTGCTCAGCTCCTGAGTCAGTTGAAGGTGCTTGCACATTGGAATCCCCACTTGCAGATGATCGAACCGGCTATCCTGGAATTTTGTGCGACGACGAAAGATCCGGTAAAAGCCCGCATGTGTTTCCTGGCTTTACTGGACATGGCCCGTACACCGCAGACCCGTTCCTGGCTGATGGCTTGTTATGAGCGGGGCAATCTTCGTGGCAACGTCCAAAATCATCCTCATTATGAACTGAATCTGGAAGATCGGACCAAAGCCCTCTATCGTCTGTGCATCTACTATCCGGCTCAAGCACAGGAACTGATGCAATCTCATCGTCAGTTGCTGACTCATCCGGACCGTATTCAGGAGTTTGATTTTATCTCCCGGGCTGTTCATCCGGAAGCCGGAAACCGCAGTGCATTCTTTGATGAATTGAAACAGGCACAAAACCGTACGGTAGAACCGTGGGTGGTGGAAGCGTTGAGTCTGCTGTGCCATACCGAACGTCAGCAGGAAGCACTCGCTTATTTGCGTCCCGGACTGGAGCTGTTGCCTGAAATTCAACGGACAGGGGATATCTTTTTCCCGAAAAATTGGTGTGGAGCCTTGTTGGGGGGACATACCTCCGCTGAGGCCAAGCAGATTGTTGAGGAGTTTCTGAATGAACACCAAGCGGGAGCAAAAAACAAGTCCATTCATCCCTTGTTGTTGTCCAAGGTCCGCCAACAGGCCCATCCGCTGTTGATTTCAAATTAGTTTTTTTCTCTGTTGAACAATATAATTATTACCTTTGCCACCATCAGAATTTCATCGATATGGCTGTCTTAGGGATTGATTTGGGCGGTACCAAAATAGCTGCTGCAATCATTGATCAGAATGGGGCAACACTTGCCCGGAAGTCGGCCTTGCTCTCCGGCAGGGTCGCAGATGAAGTCGGTGATCTGGTTAATGAAGTGATTCTTGCACTTCTGGCTGCAGATCCGGTACAGGGAATAGGCGTATGTGTTCCAGGTATTGTATATTCAAAAACGGAGCGCGTTTGGGCTCCTAATATCCCGGGATGGGATAATTATCCGTTAAAAGCTAAGATTCAACAAGTTCTGCCAGACAAGTCCCTTCCTGTGCAGATCGAAAGTGACCGTACCTGCTACATCCTTGGAGAGGTATGGCAGGGCGCTGCAAAGGGGGCGGAGAATGCGATCTACCTGGCTGTCGGTACCGGTATCGGTGCTGGTATTCTGCTGGATGGCCGGGTGATTCATGGAGCGAACGACATCGTCGGTGCTACCGGATGGATGGCCTTGGAGCATCCTTACCGCGAAGAGTTTGTGCCGGTGGGCTGTTTTGAATATTATGCTTCGGGAAACGGGATCGGTACCCATGCACGGCGTCTTTTGACCGAGCGTACGGCTTACCAAGGTCCGCTTCGTGAAAAGCCGGTGGAAGAAGTGACCTCGCACGATGTGTTTGCCGTTTATGACCGGCAGGATGAAATCGCGGTAGAGGTAATGGAAAAAGCCATCCGTATGTGGGGAATGGGAACAGCCAATCTGGTAAGTCTGTTCAATCCCGAAAAGATCATTTTTGGTGGAGGGGTCTTCGGACCTGCCGCACGTTTTATCCCCCGTATTTATGAGGAAGCTACCCGTTGGGGGCAGCCCATTTCCATGAAGCAGGTGCAGTATTGTGCTTCGCTCCTGGGTGGGGATGCCGCCTTATTGGGCGCTGCCTATCTGGCCCTGCAGGCCATCCGTCCGTTTGATCAATAATACCTGTTGCCTTATGAAAAACACTTCTTATTCGGTTTCAAAAGTATATGTGGCAGCCTGTGCCGGGATTGCCATCTTTGGTGTCATCATGTTGGCCTTGGGAGCCATCATGACCCCTCTGACCGCGCGTGTACCTGAAGCGGTGACCTTGCCGCAGTACTTGTCCGTCGGCATCATACTCGGGACGATCTTTTTTGGTCCTATTGTGGATAAATTCGGCTATAAATGGCTCCTGGTGGCTGCTTCTGTACTGGCTCTGGCCGGTCTGATCGGATTGGCCAATTTTGACCAGATGCTCTGGCTGCGGATCTGCATGATTTTCCTTGGAATCGGTGGCGGTATCCTCAACGGGGAGACCAATGCACTGGTTTCGGATATCTATGAGGATCCCAAAAGGGGTAAGATGATGAGCATCATGAGTGCGTTCTATTGTGTCGGAGCCTTGTGCTGGACCTTGGCCTGCTCCTTCATTTCCAATTACGTGATTCCGTTGACGGTTGCCTCCGTACTGATTGCCGTCTTTATTGTCTATTTCTGTTGTATATCTTTTCCGAAGGCCAAACCCCAAGGGCAAGTGGCCTATACCGATTCGATCCGTCTGTTGCGCTATCCGGTGATTCTGCTCTTCTCGGCCGTGCTGTTTTTCCAAAGCGGTCTGGAAGCCATTTCCGGAAATTATACCGCAAAATTCCTGACCGATAACGGCGTGAGCTTGAATGCCGCAACCTTGGCCCTGACCCTGCTGACGGTGGGGATGTTGTTCGGCCGTATTGCGTTGAGCTTTTTGATGGAGCGTCTGAAGGACATTACCCTGTTGTCCGGTTACCTGGTTGTTGCCTTGGCCGGTGCCCTGCTGATGTACTTGTGCGATGCCGAGTCCCTGCTGCCGTATGTGAGCACCTTGTTGATCGGTTTCGGAGTCAGCGCTACTTTCCCGGTCATCCTGGCACGGATCGGATCGGCCTTCAGCAACATGACCGGGTCGGCCATTTCCATTGCCATGTTCCTGGGATTGTGCGGAAACTATTCCTTGAACTTTGCAGCAGGCCGGACCTTCCAGCACGGCAACCAGGACTTGTTTCCGTTGTTTATGGTGGCAGCTGTGGTCATCATGCTCTTGCTGCTGCCCGTGGCCACGCGTACTGCCCGCAGTTTTCTGTCCAAACGTAAATAAACAGAATCAACAAAAGAAACCTTATTTATAACTACTTAATATTTAGCAAGATGTTAGCAAATGAATGGAAAAAGAACGCCTTTGGCGTGATGAACAAAATTGAGGAAACTCAAATGGAACAAATCAAGAAAGTAGCAGAAGTAATGGCGGATGCCATTCAGGCTGGCCGTTGGGTGCATACTTTTGGTTGTGGTCACGCTAATCTTCCGATTGAAGAAATGTATCCCAGAATCGGTGGATTTGTAGGCTTTCACCCCCTTTGTGAGCTTCCGTTGACGTTCTTTACCCACATCGTTGGAGAAATGGGGATCAACCAATTCCTTTTCCTGGAAAGAACTGAAGGTTACGGAAAAGCCATTATGGACAGCTGGAATTTCGATGAAAGAGATGTACTCTGGATTTTCTCTCATACCGGTATCAATGCCGTCAATATCGACGTTGCTCTGGAAGCCAAGAAACGTGGCATGAAAGTCATCGTTTACGGTTCTGCTGAACAGACCGGAGACAAGGTTCCGCGTCACTCCGGTGGAAAGAACCTCTTCCAGATTGCAGACTATGTAGTGGATTCCTGCTGCCCGATCGTGGATGCATCCGTTGCATTGAAGAACCACCAAGACAAAATCGGACCGCTCTCAACCATGGCGTTCATTACCACCGTCTGGATGACCATCTGTACCGTAGCGGAAATTCTGGAAGAACGTGGTGTGAAACTTTACATCCACCCGTCACACAATGTACCGGGCGATACTACTGCCCATGAACGTCTGGATGCTTGTATCAAAGAATACAAAGAACGTGTGAAAGGTGTCTGATACCATGAGGTATTCTGATCGAGATATTACTTGCGCCAAATGGGGGGATGTCAGTCGTATGCCCAAATACGACCTGGCCATCCTTCCCTGGGGTGCTACGGAACCTCATAACCGCCATCTGCCTTATTGTACAGATATGCTCACCGCGCAGGCTGTGGCTTTTGAAGTGGCAGAGCAAGCTGCCGCACGAGGGGTTGGCGTAATGGTGCTGCCGGGTATTCCGTTGGGTTCCCAGAATCCGGGACAGATTGAGCTCCCTTACTGTATCCATACTTCGCAGTCCACTCAGTTTGCCATTCTTCGGGATGTGGTTGCGTCGCTCAAGCGTCAGCAGATTCATAAACTGATGATCATGAGTGGCCATGGAGGGAATATCTTCAAGGCAATGATCCGCGACCTGATGATCGAAGACCCCCAGATGACCATCTGTCACAACGAGTGGTTCGCTATTGTCAAACGGGACGGTTTCTTTGAAGAGAGCGAAGATGATCACGCCGGCGAACTGGAGACTTCCGTGATGTTGCATTATTATCCGGAACTGGTCAGGATGGAGTTGGCCGGAGAGGGTCGTTTCAAGAAATTTGCCATCGACGGCTTGAACTCCAAAGTGGCTTGGGTGCCTCGTGACTGGGCCCAGGTTACCGAAGATACCGGAGTGGGTAATCCGTTGAAAGCAACGGCAGAAAAGGGTCGTCGCTACATGGAGGCCGTGGTTCCGAAGATGGTGAATTTTGTGGTGGATTTTGTGACAAAACCCCTGTATTGATCATTCTTTTATCAGATCCGCAAGACTAGCCCCGATGGACCGGATCAGGTCCTCGGGGTTTATTTTGAGCTGTAGCCCCCGGATGCCGGCACTGACATA
>CALCYB010000071.1 GCA_937906485.1 uncultured Rikenellaceae bacterium | reverse complement strand
TACTTAAGGTAGGAGCCGCTTTTGAATAGGGTCTTGTTCCGGGTTTATTCTACAACCGGTACCAGGTTGCGGTCACCGTAACCGTTGTCGACGCGGGCCACGTAGCACCAGAATTTGTTTTCACGAATCCATTCCAGCGGGTAAGCGGCTGTTTCGCGGTTGTAAGCGTGGTTCCATTCGCTGGCGCAAACTTCTTCGGCGGTGTGGGGGGCCATCTTCACCGGGTTGTCTTCCTTGTCATAAGTGCCGTCTGCAATAGCTTGGCATTCTTTCAGGATTTGTTTCATGGTGTCGATGAAACGGTCCAATTCCGCTTTGTTTTCACTTTCGGTCGGTTCAACCATCAAGGTTTCGTGTACCGGGAATGAGAGGGTCGGAGCATGGAAACCATAGTCCATCAGACGTTTTGCGATATCAGTTGCGTCAACTCCATAGGCCGCTTTGAAGTGTTGCAGGTCGATGATGCATTCGTGGGCAACACGGCCGGTAGCACCGGTGTACAGGGTGTTGTAATCCGGACTCAGGCTGACTGAAATGTAGTTGGCATTCAGGATGGCCAGGGAAGTGGCAGCACGAAGACCGTCAGCACCTAACATCTTGATGTAGGCGTGGGTAATGGGGAGCAACAGCGGGCTTCCATAGGGAGCTGATCCGACTGCCGTGATGTTTTCTCCGCCACATTGGACCATCGGGTGACCCGGCAAGTAAGGGGTCAGGTGTTTGGCAACGCAGATCGGACCCACACCGGGACCACCACCGCCGTGCGGCATGGCAAAGGTCTTGTGCAGGTTGAGGTGACATACGTCCGCACCGATGAAGCCGGGGTTGGTAATGGCTACTTGTGCGTTCATGTTGGCACCATCCATAAAGACTTGTCCGCCGTTTTCGTGGATGATGTTGCAGATTTCGCGGATCTTCACTTCGAATACACCGTGGGTGGACGGATAGGTAATCATGATACCGGCCAGGTTATCGCGGTTGGCAATGGCTTTTTCGCGGAGTTCATCTACGTTGATGTTACCGTGGTCATCGCAGCCGACCAGCACGATGCTGAAACCGGCCATGGCAGCACTTGCCGGGTTGGTTCCGTGTGCTGAAGTAGGGATAATGATGATGTTGCGGTGACCTTGTCCATTGGCTTTCTGGTAATTGCGGATGGTCAGCAGACCGGCATATTCACCGGCTGCACCGGAGTTGGGCTGCAATGAGCAGGCATCAAAGCCCGTGATGATGGCCAGGTCGCGTTCCAGCTCATGGATCATTTCCAGGTAGCCTTTGGCTTGGTCTTGCGGAGCGTAAGGGTGAACATTGGTCAATTCACTCCAGCTGAGCGGCATCATTTCGGCGGCTGCATTCAGTTTCATGGTGCAGGAACCGAGCGGAATCATTGAGTGGGTGAGCGAAATGTCGCGGCGTTCCAGTTTCTTGATGTAACGCATCATTTCGGTTTCCGAATGGTATTTGTTGAAGACCGATTGGGTGAGGATAGCGGTTTCACGGGCCATGGGAACAGGGATCTCACCGATGCAGCCGCAGGCTTGGGTGGATACTTCGAAGATGGCCAGGATTTGTTGGGCTTCCTTGCAGTCGGTCAATTCGTCGCAGGAGATCTGTACTTGGTCCGGAGCAGGGTAGTAGAAGTTGAAACCGGCAGCTTCTGCGCGCTGGCGGATCTTGGCAGCGTCCACATCTACAATGCGCAGGGTGTCAAAGTACTCGGTAGCGGCGAGTTTGTATCCTCCGGCTGTGAGTTTTGCACCCAATGCGTGTGCGTATTTGAAGGTTTGTGCAGCAATGCTACGGATGCCTTCCGGTCCGTGATATGCGGCATACATTCCGCTCATGATGGCCATCAGAGCCGTAGCGGTACAGATGTTGGACGTCGCTTTTTCACGTTTGATGTGTTGTTCGCGGGTTTGCAGGGCGAGGCGGTAGGCGGGTTTGCCGTGACGGTCAATGGACAGACCGATGATGCGGCCAGGGATGTTGCGTTTGTAGTTTTCGCGGGTAGCCATCCATCCGGCGGTCGGACCACCGAAGCCCATCGGCAGACCGAAGCGTTGGGCGGTTCCGACTGCGATGTCAGCGCCCCAGGCTGCAGGTTCTTTCAGCACGGCCAAAGCCAACAGGTCGCAGTAAGCGGATACCAGCATACCGGCTTCGTGTGCTTTTTCACAGAATGACGTGTAGTCCCGGACTTGGCCGTCTGCTGCAGGGTATTGCAGCAATGCTCCGTACATCAGTTCTCCGAAACCGGCTTCCATTTGGGTTTTCCAGTCACCGATAACCAGTTCAATGCCCAGACCGGCAGCGCGGGTCTTCAAGACTGAGAGCACTTGCGGGAAGATGTTCTGGTCCACAAAGATCTGGTTTTTGCCTTTTTTGACAGCATCACGGGAGCGCAACTCGAACATCATCCGCATGGCTTCTGCGGCTGCAGTTGCGTCATCCAGCATGGAGCAGTTGGCCATGCCGAAGCCGGTCAGGGAGGCGATCATGGTTTGGAAATTGATCAGGGCTTCCAGACGACCTTGGGAAATTTCAGCTTGATAGGGAGTGTAGGAAGTATACCAGGACGGGTTCTCAAAGATATTGCGTAAGATGACCGGCAATGAGGCGGTTCCGTACCAGCCCAGACCGATCATGGAGCGGAAGTTCTTGTTCTGAGCCACCATGTTTTTCAGGCGGTTCAGGTAGGCTTGCTCACTCAAAGCAGGATCCAGTGCCAAAGGTTCATTCAAAAGAATGTCCTTGGGGAAAGTTTGTTGGATGAGTTCATCCAGGGAAGCGGCGCCGATAACATCGAGCATTTCACGAATCTCGTTTTCACGCGGGCCATTGTGTCTTTGTGCAAAATTTAATGCCATAAGAAATATTGTTTAAATCGAATAATTCGGTTGTGTAGACTACAAAGATAACTTTTATTAACTAACTTTACCGAATAAAAGAAAACAGTTTGTTATGGAAATGAAATTTTTTAACGCAATACCCGATTTTTTTCACCGTCAGTTGCTGGAATTGGGCTTTTCTGGACAATGGGCCGGCTTTCTGGACCAGTGCCTGTCCCTGCTTTTTCTTGCCTTGCTGGTATGGGTCCTGACCAAAGTCATTGATGTGGTGATCAACCGGGTGTTGAAACGCCTGATTGCGATGACGGCAGTTACCTGGGACGATGTGTTTTTTGATAACCGGGTTTTCCATAAGGCGGTACGGCTCCTTCCCCCGATTCTTCTGTATTCGGCCTTGCCGTTGGCCATCCGGAGCCCGGACGGGATTGACTTTCTGCGCAAGGTCCTGGACATCTACATGATTGTCCGTTTTATCATCCTGATTGTTGCGGTTAGCAAATCGTTGTCGGACATCTATTCCCGCAAATCCCAGTTCGTCAACAAGCCGGTACTGGTCTTCTTCCAGATCATCAATGTGGCGGTATATTTCATAGGTGGATTGTTGATTCTCAGTGTGCTGATCAATCAGCCGATGGGTACGTTGATTGCCGGTCTGGGGGCCTCGATGGCCATCATTGTACTGGTGTTCAAGGATACCTTATTGGGCTTCATTTCCGGTTGGCAGCTGACCTCCAACGACTTGTTGCGTGTGGGCGACTGGATCACGGTTCCCAAATACGGGGCAGATGGAGATGTGATTGAAATCAACCTTTATTCGGTTAAGGTGAGGAACTTTGACAAGACCATCACCACTTTGCCTCCTTATGCCCTGATGAGTGAATCGTTCCAGAACTGGCGCGGCATGGTGGATACGGGCGGACGTCGGATCAAACGTTCAGTCAACATTGATATGAAGACGGTCAGGATGTGTGATGATGCGATGATGGAGCGTTTTTCCAAGATCGACATCATCAAGGATTATCTGGAGCAGACCCAACAGCAATTGGATCAATACAACCGGCAGCGCTCGGCAGATTATCCCGATGTGCCGAATGTGATTCACCAGACCAATGTCGGAGTCTTCAGGGCCTATGTGACAGCTTACCTCAAACTCCATCCCGAGATCAAACACGAGATGACGACCATGGTCCGTCAGCTGCAGCCGACCGAGCGGGGGCTCCCGCTGGAGATCTATTGTTTTGTGCAAGGCTCGGAGTGGGTGCATTACGAGAATGTCCAATCGGATATTTTTGACCATATTCTGTCCGTTCTTCCGGTCTTCGGACTGGAGGTCTATCAGTTTCCGACAGACCCCTCGTCAATGCTACCATAGGTAACAGCATTTGATACCGACTCCGGAGGCCGTGGCGTCTTTGGCTTGGGGAAGGTGTTGCAAGAAACCGTAGAGCTGAGCAGCCAGGTGTGTGTGGATCTTGTATTGGAGGGCGGCTGAGCAGTAGATGCCCAACTCCCATGCCTGTTGCGTGTTGCTTTCTTCAAACAGCTTTTCAAAGCAGAGGCCCAAGGTCGTTTCCAAGTGGAGACGTTCCCCGATCGGGTAGCCATAGGCGATTCCTGGAGCCAAACCGAAGCGCAGATTTTGGGCGGAGTAGATGGTATTCAATTGTGTGTACACACCCCAATGGGGAGAGAAGTAATAAAGGAGATCCAACTGGTAGTGGTTCCCCCAGGCGTCTGGGATGGAGGATGTGGGTAGATGGACCGGTCCCAGTCCGATCCCGATGTAGCCTTTGTATTGGGGTGCCTCGTACCCGTTGTCTTCGGGCAGGTACAATCCTTCGTCTTGAAAAATCAAATCCCCGATCAAGTAACCCAACTCTGTTGACAGGATTCCGATGCCGGCTCCCGCCAGGATGTCGGAAAACCAGTGCCGGTTGTTGGTGATGCGGCTGAAACCGGTGGTTGTCGCAATCAGGTAGCCTCCAAATCCAATCCAGGGTGAGAGGGTGGTGCCGTATTCCTTGTTGAGCATGGTTGCTGTCATAAAGGCAGTGGCGGTGTGCCCTGAAGGAAAGGAATTCTGAGCACTACGGTCCGGTCGTTCCCGGCCGATGGAGTATTTCAGGCCATTGATCATCAAAGCATTCAGACCAATAGCAAAGGCATCGCTCACGAGCATGCGCGACCAGCTGGTAGCGCCTTCCAGGCCAGCGGCTTTCATTCCAACCAGGACTGCCCCGGGCAGGTATTGCAGGTAGTCATCGTAGGAATGCTTGAAATGTTCCAGGTAGTCTTCCTGCAAGGAGTAGGAGTTGAAGTCAAAGTTGCTGTTTGCGACCATGCTGCCGGTCAGGGTAAGGGTAGAGGCAATCCCGATGGTCACCCATTCTTTCTGGGTGAGGGTGGGCTGCGTCTGAAATTGTCCCGATGCAGGGATACAACTGGCAAGCAGCAACAGCAGAAGGGCTCCGAACTTTATCTTCTCCATCGTTCCAGGTCCATGCGGACGTACATGAAAAGCAGTAGGGTGAAAGACAACAGTGAAGATCCACCGTAGCTGATGAAAGGCAGTGGAATGCCGATGACCGGCATCAGCCCGATGGTCATGCCGATATTGATGAGCACGTGCATGAAGAAGATGGCTGCCACGCAATAACCATAGATGCGGATGCTGGCTTCTTTTTGTCGTTCAGCGGAAATCAGGATACGGGTAATCAGGGTAAAGAAAATGGCCAGCAGCCCGAAGCAGCCCAAAAATCCCCATTCCTCCCCGACCGTGCAGAAAATAAAGTCGGTACTTTGTTCCGGAACGAATTTGAATTTGGTCTGGGTTCCTTCCAGAAAACCTTTTCCGGAAAAGCCGCCGGATCCGATGGCGATCATGGACTGGTTGACGTTGTAGCCGATCCCGTGGGGATCATCCCGGATGCCCAACAGGTTCTCGATGCGGGCCTGGTGGTGGGGTTGGAGTACTTTGTCGAAAATCAATTCGACCGAGAAGATGAAGATCAGTGAGGCAATGGTTCCCCAAACCAGCATTTTCATCTTTTTTTCTTTGCGACGGAAGACCCGGATGAGCCAATACAGGCAGAGTCCGGAGAACAGTATCAGCATGAGGGTATCGGCTCCAAGGTCCGCTACGATGGAAAGGGCCGGCAGTTGCAGCAGACGGGGCAGGAAGGCCAGCAGGACGATGCTGCCTAGGTAACTGGCGCCGCAGATGAGCGGTTGTCGGGCTTCCAGACTCCTGATGATGCCGAAGATTCCCAAGAGGGCCAGCATGGAAACAAAAGGAGAGAACCTCAAGGTCAGGATGAACAGCAGGATGATGAGTCCCATAAAGAAAATCAGCCATCCGGTCAGTCCCTCGCGGTAGAGGACGAACAGAAAACCTACATACACCAGGATGGTCCCCATTTCCGGCTCCAGAATAATCAGAGCAGCCGGCAGGACCAGAATCAGCAGGATTTTGGAGAAGTCGTTCCACCGGGTAATCTTGAAATTATAATGGCTCATTACCGTAGCCAGGGCCAGGGAGGTGGTGATTTTTGATAGCTCGGAGGGTTGGAAACTGACCGGGCCGAGCGAGAACCAGGATTTGGATCCGTTGACTTCCTTCCCAAAAACCAGTACGCCGACCAGCAGCAGCAAGACGCCGATGTACAGTAGCCAGGTGGTGGACAGGTACCACCTGGGATTGATCAGGAACAACAGGGCGGTGGCCACCGTCAGGCTGACTCCGATCCAGATGAATTGCATCCCCGCTTTGGTGTCCAGGTCAAAAATGCCGTTGGCCGTATCCGAATAGGAGGAGGCATAGATGTTGATCCAGCCGAAAAAGATCAGCAGCAGGTAACACAGGACAATGGTCCAGTCGATGTGCCGGTAGGAAAGTTCGCTTCTTCTCATTTCGCTTGGGGTCTGGCTTTGTCCAGCAGGTTGGCTTGGACAATACGTTCTTCAATCCATTTCTTCTGGGTGCTGATGGAGTCTGTCAGGTACTTCTCCACCATCAGCCCGGCGGTCGGGGCCGCCCACGATCCACCGGCTCCGGCATTTTCCATGTATACGGCTACGGCAATTTTTGGGTTATCTTTGGGCGCGAAGCAGACAAAGACCGAGTGGTCGTCTCCATGGGGGTTCTGGGCGGTTCCCGTTTTTCCGCAGACCTCCAGCCCGACGGTTGCGGCCATGCGTCCGGTGGCTCCGGATCCCGGCGGGGAGTTGACTGCCCGATACATCCCGTCAATGACCGGCTCGAAATGGACCGGGTCAATCAGGGTATGGACCGGTACGGTGTATTTTTCATCCAGCGAGGTGCTGTCCGCCGGTTTGATGATGTGCGGGATGTAGTAATGGCCCCGGTTGGCCAGGATAGCACCCAGATTGGCCAGGTGCAACGGGGTACAGCCCAACTCTCCTTGTCCGATGGACAGGGAGATGATCGTGAGCGCACTCCAGCCACGTCGTCCGTACACCCGGTTGTAAAGTGCGGCGTCCGGTACATAACCGGCTTGTTCGGACGGGAAGTCACTGCCGAGTTTTTTTCCGAAGCCAAAACTCTGAACGAGTTCCCGCCAATGGGTGAAGGCCCCTTGAATGGAGTCATGGGCGGTATTGTGTAAGATATCGCGGAACAGTTCGCAATAGTAGGCGTTGCAGGACATCATGATGGATTCCCGAAAATCCAGTGGCGTAGGATGGGTGTGGCAGCCCACGCGAAGGCCTCCCGCACGGAAACCGTCGTGGCAGTAGTGTTCGGTGGTGGTGGAAACCACACCCTCCTGAAGTCCGATCAGGGCATTGACGAGTTTGAATACCGATCCGGGAGGCTGGGGTGACATGACGGCACGGTTGAACATGGGTTTGAGCGGGTCGGAAGAGATCTCCGTATAATGTTTGCCGATGTCAGCAAGCACCGATACATGAATCCCCGGGCTGGAGACCATGGACAGAATCTCTCCG
>CALCYB010000070.1 GCA_937906485.1 uncultured Rikenellaceae bacterium | reverse complement strand
CCTGCTACTGGTTCATCGGACTGATCCTGGCCTTGGATTCCACCACCGCCATTCTTTTTGCCAAATTGCGTTACGAAGGGAAGGCCTGGCGATTTGCCCTGATCAAAACCGCCAAAATTCTGACCGAGACCGGCACCAACCTGTTCTTGTTCCTGATTTTCCCCAACTACGCAGCATCCCACCCCGATACCCTACTGCTGCACCTGTTGCCGGCCACGCCCAACTACACCTATCCGGTATTTGCCATTTGCGTGAGCTGCATCGTAGCCTTTGTGCTTCTGCTGCCGGATCTGCTACGACTCACTTTCAGCCCTGACCGCGGACTGACCCGAGCCATGCTCCGTTACTCCCTGCCCCTGATGCTGGCGGCCCTCCCGGGCGTAGTCAATGATTTTCTGGACCGGATCCTGTTCCGCTTTTTTCACGTAGACCAAAGCCTGTGGCAATCGGATCTGGGCATCTATCAGGCGGCCGTCAAACTGGCGGTGATCATGTCTCTGTTCGTTCAGATGTTCCGCTATGCAGCCGAACCGTTTTTCTTTGCCCGGGCAAAGGATCGCAATTCACCGCAACTGTATGCAAAAGTCATGGAGTATTTTGTGGCTTTCTGCATGCTGATTTTCCTGGGAGTGACCCTCTACATCGATTTGTTTCAGTTGCTGCTCGGCAAAGACTTCCGCGCCGGTATGGGCATCGTCCCGATCATGTTGCTCAGCTACTTGATGCTCGGTATGCTCTACAACGTTTCCATGTGGTACAAGCTCTCCGACCGGTCCGGATTTGCCATCTGGATTACCCTGGCCGGACTGATAGTAAGCACGGTCATCAACGTGGTCTTCCTTCCCAAGTACTCCTACTGGGCCGCGGCCTGGGGGCATTTCGCCAGCTACGCCGTCATGCTGGTTGTCAGCACCCTGCTCGGCAACAAATATTACCCCATCCCCTACCGGTGGGGCAGGATTCTCTCCATCATCCTACTGGCCTGCCTGCTGTTCGGTGTCTCCCTGCTGCTCCCGCAAATGGGACTGGTGGCCAAACTGGCTCTCCACACCCTATTGATTATTATTTACCTGATTATCTACTATTTCGGTTATGAACATAAAAATCGTCAATCTTTCTCCGTTTGACCTGCCGCAATACGCAACGGAAGCGGCTGCAGGAGTTGATCTTCGCGCCAACCTGCAGGAGCCCCTCACGCTCCTGCCCCTCCAGCGCCAAATCATTCCGACAGGGCTCCGGATAGAACTGCCCATCGGCTACGAAGCACAAGTGCGTCCCAGAAGCGGACTGGCTGCCAAACACGGCATCACCGTCCTGAATGCTCCGGGCACCATTGATGCGGATTACCGGGGTGACATCGGTGTCATTCTGATCAACCTTTCCGACACCCCCTTTGTCATCCAGCCCGGCGAACGCATTGCCCAAATGGTCATTGCCCGTCACGAACAAGCCCAATGGGTGGAAGTGGAGTCCACCGAAAAACTGACTGAAAGCGAACGAGGAACCGGAGGATTCGGATCCACCGGCAAATAAACCAGCCCCATACCCATGAAGATTGCTGACCTGCACCGATTGTTTCTAAACGCCAAGGGGGTATCCAAAGACAGCCGAGACACCTTGGACCGCATCTATTTTTCCCTCCGCGGCGAGCGGTTTGACGGAAATGAATTTGCACTTGCTGCCCTTGAGCAAGGAGCATGCGCCGCAGTGGTTGCCGCAGACAGCCGCATTGCCCAAGACCCTAGCCTGGCCCAGCTCCGTGATCAGGAAAAAATCATCGTGGTAGACGATCCGTTGAAGACCTTACAGGAATTGGCCCGCTTCCACCGTAGCCGTTTCCGTATCCCGGTCATCGCCCTAACCGGCACCAACGGAAAAACCACCACCAAAGAGCTGATCCGCACGGCTTTATCTGCAAAATACCGGGTCACCGCCACCCAAGGCAACCTGAACAACCACATCGGTGTACCGCTCACCCTTCTGGAAATCAACCAGGACACCGAAATTGCCGTCATTGAAATGGGCGCCAGCGCTCCCGGTGAAATCCGACAGCTGACCTCCATCGCCTTGCCGACTTTCGGACTGATCACCAACGTAGGTACCGCGCACATTCTGGGTTTCAATTCGTTTGAAGGAGTCAAACAGACCAAGGGAGAATTGTACGACTACCTGCAACGGACAGCCGACCTGGCCTTTGTCCACATGGACAATCCCCACCTGGCTGAAATGGCCCGGATGCGTCCGGATCTGAGGATCCAGCCTTATGGGATGGACCTGGCAGGAGCACATATTGTTCCCAGCTCCTGGGAGCACCCTTTCCTGTGTCTGGCCTTCTCGGATGGCGATACGCTGGACACGCAATTGGTAGGCCATTACAACGCCGACAATGTCCTGGCCGCCCTGGCCATTGCCGCGTATTTTGATGTTCCCAAAGCAGCAGCCCGCGCCGCCATTGCCGCCTATCAACCCGCCAACAACCGCTCCCAACTGGTCAAGACGGCCAACAACCTGCTGATTGTGGATGCTTACAATGCCAACCCCTCCAGCATGAAAGCCGCACTGGACAGTTTTCAACAGATGGACTACCCCAACAAAGGTGTCATTCTGGGCGACATGCGGGAATTGGGCAGCGTCTCGGAAACCGAACACCGTGCCATCCTGCAACGCCTTGTTTCCATGAGCCTGAAAGCCGTATGGCTGGTGGGAGAAGAATTTGGGAAACTACAAAAGGAATGGCCTGCAACCACACCGTCCGCCCGGTTTTTCCAAGATGTCCATGCACTGGAAACTCACTTGAACCAATGTCCGTCCCAGGAAATGACCTGGCTGATCAAGGGCTCCAACAGCATTGGCCTGCAGAAAATTGTTGAATGGTTCTAGTACACCATCGTTCGTTCTAGCGCACAAACTATCGGGTCCAACGGATCAGTCTATTAACCGGAACCACTCCCGAAGCAATGTAGTTCGGGAAAAGTGAACGGTTGAGGGTTGCTCCGGTCGGACCAGTTGATTCTTTTGCCGACGGTAGTCCCG
>CALCYB010000069.1 GCA_937906485.1 uncultured Rikenellaceae bacterium | reverse complement strand
ACGAAGAAAAACGAGAACAATACGAACACGATATGAGAACGGAATTAGACTGGCATAACATCGAAATGACTGCTGAAGAGCGCGGAGTATTGAAGGGACTTGAGAAAGGTCGGGAAGAAGGTCTAAAGGAAGGCATTGAACAAGGCCGAGAAAAAGGTCTGAAGGAAGGCATTGAACAAGGCCGAGAAGATGGTCTGAAAGAAGGCATTGAACAAGGTCAAAAGAAAATCATCCAGAGCATGCTCGCCAAGGGCTTCTCGCCGGAGCAGATTTCGGAAATGACTGGAATTGCAATAGACGATATTCAGTCCTAAAACAAAAAATACACAAGCGATAATGGCTGTTATCCTGTCAACGATAGCAGGCAATTGTGTAAAGACCGAATTAATATAACACCCATGTGTTCCTATAGAAGAACGAGGACAAGACCCATCATTGGTTGTCCTCGTTCTTTTGTAACACAATACGCTATAGTAAGGAGAAGTGACCAGTCCGTTTCATCATTTGTGATGAGAGACTGGTCACTCTGTTTTATTTTTAGTGTATATGTGTCGCTTTGCTCTATTTCCCTAATTTTTGGGCAATGCATTTGAGCATGTCATCCACCATGGCATCCAAGTCCCATTGAGGATTCCATCCCCATTCTTCACGGGCGCAGCTGTCATCCAATGAATCGGGCCATGAAGCAGAAATGCCTGCTTTGACAGGATCTACATCGTAGTCAAAGGTTGCGTGCGGAACACGTTCTTTGATTTTGGCAAACAATTCGCGGGGATTGAAACTCATGCAGGTTACATTGAAGGAGTTGCGGTGAACAAGTTTGGCCGGATCTGCTTCCATCAGTTGGGTCAAGGCATTCAATGCATCAGGCATGTAGAGCATATCCATATAGGTATCTTCCGGAATCGGGCAGGTATAATGACCGGTTTTGATGATTTCATAGAAGACTTCCACTGCATAGTCCGTGGTACCGCCACCGGGCAATGCTCCGTTGGAAATCAGGCCCGGAAAACGTACGCTTCGGGTGTCCACGCCGAAACGGCTGAAATAATAGTCGGAAAGCAACTCACCGGTTACCTTGCACACCCCATAGATGGTATTGGGACGCATAACGGTATCTTGGGGAGTCTTGGTGTGCGGCGTGTTGTGGCCAAATGCACCGATGGAACTGGGGGTAAACAAAGCGGTCTTGAACTCTTTGGCCAGGTTCAAGGAGTTCAACAGCGCACCCATGTTGATGTTCCATGCTACATCGGGCATGCGTTCACCGGTTGCAGAAAGCAATGCTACCATGTTGTAGATCGCATCGACTTTGTATTTCTTCACCAATTCACCGTAAGCTTGGAAATCAGTTGCATCCAATTTCTCTGCGATGGCATTTTGAGAGAGACGAGACACTACTTCATCTTTCAGGTCTGCAGCGATCACGTTGTCGTAACCGTAATTTTTTTGCAAGTGCGGAATCAATTCCGTGCCGATCTGTCCGCCGGCGCCAACTACCAAAATACGTTTCATTTTAGATTATAGGGTTTATTTACGCAAATGTAACAAATTTTCTCATATCTGTACATTTTCCTTGTAACTTTGCATAGCATGGATTTTCTGGAAGACATAAAAGAATTCAGCAGCAGCAGGGGATTTGTGGACTTCGGGGTTAGCGAAGCCGTTGCCCTGGAGGAAGATAAAGAGCACCTGCTGGAATACCTTCAAGCCGGATTTCACGGCCGGATGGGCTACTTGGAACGGAATCCCGATCAGCGTTGCGACCCGAGCCTGTTGGTGGATCACGCCGCTTCGATATGGATCTTTCTGGCACCTTATTCACCGGCCCCTCAACAGACCGAATTCGGCCGCATTGCCGGATATGCCCAAGGGGTGGATTACCATCCACTCATCCGTCAACGGCTGTACGAGGTCTTGGAGCGGATCCGCACCCACTACCCGATGACAAAAGGAAGAGCCTTTACCGACTCTGCACCGCTTCTGGAACGGGCATGGGCCGTCCGTTGCGGTCTGGGGTTCATCGGGCGTAACGGCATGTTTATCCATCCTGAATACGGAAGTAGGGTACTGATTGGCGCACTGGTTCTGGATCTCCCGGTAAAGGACTTACGTCCGCAACAGCAGCCACGTCCGCAACAACTCCAACAACTCCAACAGCAACAACTCCAACAGCATAAGCCGATGGGTTGTGGTCACTGCCACTTGTGTCTGGAGCATTGTCCCGGACAGGCCTTGGTGGCCCCGTATCGGATGGATGCCCGCAAATGCCTTGCTTACAGGACCTTAGAAAAACCCGCCATGATCAAAAGTCAGATTCGCCGTGAAGGGCTTGTTGTTCCTG
This sequence comes from uncultured Rikenellaceae bacterium, assembly GCA_937906485.1. Classification (GTDB taxonomy): domain Bacteria; phylum Bacteroidota; class Bacteroidia; order Bacteroidales; family UBA932; genus JAGCJX01. The sequence continues at coordinate 501 of CALCYB010000069.1, read as the reverse complement.
AGCGAACCGGCGAAGCTCGACCTATCTCGGGATGGCTCTACGGCTGTGACATTTGCCAGGAGGTCTGCCCCTGGAACAAAAAAGCCCGTCAGGCAGGTTGGAGCGAATTCTCGCTTTATCAGGAGGCCTTGCGCCAGATGCGCCGCGAAGATTGGGAACGGATGACTATGGCAGAATTCGAAGCACGTTTTCCCGACAGTCCCCTGCTCCGCTGCGGGCTTCCTAATTTGGTCCCGACTCACCCGCACAAATAATTTGTTGATACCTTATACCTATGGAACTATCTACTCCTGTTCTGGAACCTCGTTGGTCCAACCCCATTACTTGTGACGAGACGATTGCTGTCCTGGGCTCTTGCTTTGCGGAGCAATTGGGCAAACAGATGCAGTGGCTCTCCTTACCGGTCTGCAACAATCCCTTCGGAGTCTTGTACAATCCGGCCTCCCTGGCCCGATCGGTTCACTACCTGCTTCCCTCTGATTTTCTTTTCAGCGCGAAAGA
>CALCYB010000068.1 GCA_937906485.1 uncultured Rikenellaceae bacterium | reverse complement strand
GTGGCGTGATGGACATGGTGACATTCAAGGGGTTGGTGGACCGTTTGGAGCAGACGGACCGCGACAGCGATGAAGTCTCGCAGAAGAAGATCCAGTTTGTGGAGGAACAGGTCTGCAGCGAATGTGGAGGAACCCGACTGGCCAAAGAATCCCTGTATTTCAAGATTGATGGGAAAAATATAGCGGAAGTGTCCGACATGGACATCACCGAGCTTCAGGCTTGGGTGCGGAGCCTTCCCGGGCGGTTGAACCAGCGTCAGCTGATGATCGCGTCGGATATTCTGAAGGAACTCAATGACCGGATCGGATTCCTGATAGACGTAGGGTTGGGCTACCTCTCTTTGAGCCGGGCTACGCGGAGTTTGAGTGGGGGAGAGAGCCAACGCATCCGCCTGGCGACCCAGATCGGTTCGAAACTGGTCAATGTCCTGTACATCCTGGATGAACCGAGTATCGGCCTGCACCAGTCCGACAACCGCAAATTGATCCATTCTTTGAAACAGTTGAGGGATGAGGGCAATACGGTGATGGTGGTGGAACACGACGAGGAAATGATGACCAGTGCAGACTGGCTGGTGGACCTGGGACCCGGGGCCGGGGATCAGGGAGGACAGGTGCTGTTCAATGGACCGCCTACACCGGAGTTTCTGGCCTCTTTGGCGAAGATTCCGGTGCCGAAGGTACGGCGCACCGGCAATGGCCAGTGGTTGGAACTGCTGGGGGCCTGTGGTAACAACCTCAAGCAGGTGGACCTGCGTCTGCCTTTGGGTTGCATGATCGGAATCAGTGGTGTCAGTGGTAGTGGAAAATCCAGTTTGATCAACGAGACGCTGATGCCGATATTGAGCAACCATTTCTATCGGTCCAAATATACCCCGTTGCCTTATCGGGAACTGGTGAATGTGGAGGCCATTGACAAGTTGATCCAAATCGACCAGTCGCCCATCGGCCGGTCGCCACGCAGCAATCCGGCGACTTATACGAATGTGTTTACGGATATCCGAAAGTTGTTTGAAGAGACTCCGGATGCCAAGGTCCGCGGCTTCAAGGCAAACCGTTTTTCCTTCAATGTCAAGGGGGGGCGTTGCGAGGTCTGCAAGGGTGCGGGAGAAGAGGTGTTGGAAATGAACTTCCTGCCCTCGGTCCATGTGACCTGCAAGGCCTGCAACGGCAAACGCTACAAACGGGATACGCTGGCGGTCCGCTACAAAGGGAAGACCATCAGCGATGTGTTGGAAATGACCATTTCCCAGGCGGTGGAATTCTTTGCGGCGGTCCCTTCGATTGTTCAGCGTCTGAAGACGTTGGAAGATGTCGGGCTGGGGTATGTGCGTCTGGGTCAGTCTTCGCTCACGTTGAGCGGAGGAGAAAACCAGCGGGTCAAACTGGCGGCAGAACTATCCAAACGCAGTACAGGACGTTCGCTGTTCCTGTTGGACGAACCGACTACAGGACTGCATACCCGGGATATACGGGTGTTGTTGTCTGTGTTGCAGAAGATTGTAGATCAGGGGAATACAGTGGTTATTATCGAGCACAACCTGGATGTGCTCAAATGTGTGGATTACTTGATTGATATGGGACCGTCAGGCGGACGGAACGGCGGCAGAATACTTGCACAAGGTACTCCCGAAGCGGTTGCTTATCATCCGAAGTCCATAACCGGTCAATATTTGAAAGAAAAGTTAAGCGAATAATACATGATGGAAACATTCTCAGTCTATTGTCAGAATACCGACCGTACGTATGCATGTACTCCCGGTACCCGTTTGTTGGACCTGTTGCTGGAGATTCAGCCAGCCTCCCGCTATCCGGTGGTTGCCGCATTGGTGGACAATCAGTTGAAGGAGTTGGGGCATAGCTTGTATCATTCGGCCTGCATCCGGTTTCTGGACATGGCCCATCCTGATGGCCAACGGACCTATAGCCGGTCTCTTTCGTTTGTTCTGCAGAAGGCGGTTGCCGATTGTTATCCGGAGCTGCACCTGGTGTTGGAATACAACCTGCCCAACGGCATCTATGGTGAGCTGCACAAGAAAGAAGCCGGGTTGCCCCTGGTGACCTTGTCTTCCGATCAGGTGGCTCATCTGGAAGCACGTATGCGGGAGCTGATTGCAGAGGATCTGCCGATCCGGAAGGTGAAGATGCCTTCCCAGGAGGCGGCTGCGTTGTTTGAGGCACAGGGCAAGTTGCAGAAAGCCCGTCTGGTGGAGAATTCCGACCGTTATTATGTTTCTGTTTATTACTTGGATGACTATCCGGATACTTTCTATGGCCCGTTGTTGTATTCAACCGGTGCTTTGTATTATTTTGAGTTGATCCCTTTCAGCAAAGGATTCTGCCTGCAGTCGCCCAACTATGCGACGCCGGACCGCAAGGTACGGGAGGTCTATCAGGACAAACTGGCCGAGGCCTTCCAGGAAAGTGCCCATTGGTATTCCATTTTGGGAGCGGACAGCATCGCACAAGTCAATGAGCTGGTACGCAAAGGAAAGGCGCGGGACTTGATCCAACTGATGGAGGCACTGCACGAAAGAAAATATGCCCAGATAGCCGATCGCATCTATCAGCAACGTGACCGCTTGAAGCTGGTGTTGATCTCCGGACCATCCAGCAGCGGCAAGACCACTACCTCAAAACGGATTGCCCTTCAGTGTCAGGTGCTGGGTCTGAATCCGATTGTCATCGCCATGGATGACTATTTTCTGGATCGGGAACATACCCCGCGTGATGAAAACGGGGACTATGATTTTGAATCCCTCTACGCCATGGACTTGCCCTTCTTGAACCAGCAGATGAACGAGTTGTTTGCCGGGCAGGAAGTGGAACTGCCGGTATTTGATTTCAAACAGGGAAAGCGGGTCTTCAAAGACCGTCGTATCCGGATGAAGGAAGGGGATGTGCTGATCATGGAGGGAATCCATGCTTTGAATCCCAATCTGTTGCCCGATGTTGAAGAGGACCGGGTTTTCAGGATTTATGCTTCTGCGCTGACCGCCTTGTCCATTGATGAGAACAACCTGATCTCGACTTCCGACAACCGGATGCTCCGCAGGATGGTGCGTGACAATGCCACGCGTGGCATCGTACCGGAAGAAACCATCCTCCGCTGGCCGAGTGTCCGTCGGGGAGAAGAACGGAACATCTTTCCGTTCCAGGAAAATGCGGATGTATTCTTCAATTCATCCATGATTTTTGAGCTCCCGCTGTTGCGGTATTATGCAGAACCTCTGCTCTCGCGTATTCCGGTTTCTTCACCGGCCTATGCCGAGAGTGTACGGTTGCGCAAATTCCTGTCTTTGGTGGTTCCGTTGTCACCTGCGGAAATCGCCATCATTCCTCCTACATCGATTCTCCGGGAGTTTATCGGAGGAAGCACGTTTGATTACTAAAGATTTTCATTGAGTTCCAGCCAGCGGAGTTCCTTTTCATCAATCAGTTCGAGGACCTGGCCGATCCGGCTGGCATCGCGTTGGAGTTCATCGTTAGAAAGCGTACCTTGAGAAAGTCGGGTTTCCAACTCGGCTTTTTCTTGTTCAAGCTGCTGCAGGTCTTGTTCGAGCTGTTGCAGTTCGCGCTGTTCTTTGAACGTGAGTTTTTTCTTCTTGTTGGGAGTGGGGGTGCCGGCTGTGGAAACCGGTGTCTGGGCTTTGTTGTTTTGTGAGGACTTGTTGGCGAGTTTCCCGGCGGCTTCCTTGTCCAATAGGTATTGGCGGTAGCCGGAGTAGGTGCCGACAAAATCCTTGATTTTCCCGTTGCCTTCAAAGATGAACAGATGGTCTGCCAGTTTGTCCAGGAAGAAGCGGTCGTGGGAAACAATGAGCAGTGATCCCCGAAAATCCTTCAAGTAATCTTCCAGTACGTTGAGGGTCATGATGTCCAGGTCGTTGGTGGGCTCGTCCAGAATCAGGAAGTTAGGACTTTTCATCAAGACGGTCAGCAGGTAGAGGCGACGTTTTTCCCCTCCACTGAGTTTTTCCACTTTGGTGTAGTGTGAGGACGGAGGAAAAAGAAAACGGTTCAGGAAGGTGGTGACGGGTAGGGTCTTTCCATCGCCCAGCGTTACGGTCTCGGCAATTTCCCGGACAACCTCTATGACCGTTTGTTCCGGCTTGAAATGCAGGCCTTCCTGACGGTAGTAGCCGATGTTGAGGGTGGTGCCCCGGTCAATTTCGCCGGAGGTTGCATCCAGTTGTCCAATCAGCAGGTTGAGGAAGGTGCTTTTGCCGACGCCGTTGCGTCCGACAATACCGATTTTCTCTCCAGGAGCAAAGTTGTAGGTAAAATCTTCCACCCCGATGAAATCCTCCCACCGGTAGTGGAGGTGACGGCAGTTGATGATTTTTTTGCCCAGTCGGGCCATTCCTGCCTGGATGTCGACGGTCTGTTCCTGAATGCGTTGGCTGGCGCGTTCCTGCAGGTCGTAGAAGGCATCAATGCGGTATTTTGCTTTTGTGCCGCGGGCGCAGGGCATCCGGCGCATCCAGTCCAGTTCGGTCCGGAGCAGGTTGCGGGCTTTGTCGGTTTCTGCTTTGAATTGTTGTATCCGCTCCTCCCTTTTTTCCAGGAAGTAGGAATAGTTGCCCTGGTAGCGGTAGAGGGTCCCGTCGGCCAGTTCCAGAATCTGGTTGCAGACCCGGTCCAGGAAATAGCGGTCGTGGGTCACCATCAGCAGGGTGCAACGGGATCGGGACAGGTAGTCTTCCAGAAATTCAATGCTTTCCAGGTCCAGGTGGTTGGTCGGTTCGTCCATGACCAGAAAGTCCGCCTTGCGGATCAGCATGGCGGCAATTGCAACCCGTTTGCGTTCCCCACCGCTGAGGGTGTGGGCTGGCTGATCCAGGTGGTGGATGTGCAGGACCGAGAGGATTTCTTTGATTTCGTGTTCGTAGTTCCAGGCATCGGCCTGGTCCATGGCTCCCATGGCCTTTTCGATGCGGTTGGGGTCTTGACTGAGCAGGGCTTCTTCGTAATTACGGATGATGTGGGCCTTGTCTCCGCAACCTTCGAACACCACGTCGTATACGGTTTTTTCAGGAGGATACTGCTGATCCTGTTCCAGAAAGGCCACCCGGATATCACGCAAAAACCGAACGGACCCCTCGCCGTCCGAAGCATCGATCCCAGCCAGGATTTTCAGCAAGGAGGTCTTGCCGGTCCCATTCGGGGCAATCAAGGCTATTTTGTCCCCTTCATTGATGTGGAAGGAGAGGTGATCGAACAAGACGCGGGGTCCGTAGGATTTCGATAGATTGTTGACTTCTAAATAACTAGAGCTCAATTTTGGTCGGTTTGATCATGTTTTTCGGGTCCATGATTTTGTCCAGTTGTTCTTTGGACAGCAGACCTTTATCCAATACCAATTGGTAAACGCTGGCACCGGTTTCCAGGGCTTCTTTGGCCACTTCTGTACTGTTGGCGTAGCCGATGTACGGTTTCAATGCAGTAACGATACCGATGCTGTGTTCCACCAGGTGGCGGCAGTGTTGTGCGTTGGCGGTGATGCCTTCGATACATTCAATACGGAGGGTGTCAAAGCCGGCAGCCAGCCATTGGATGGATTCCACGAGGGATTCAATCAGGACGGGTTCCATTACGTTCAGTTCCAATTGGGCAGCTTCTGAAGCAAAGTTGATGGTGGTGTCGTTGCCGAATACCTTGAAACAGATTTGGTTGACCACTTCCGGAATAACCGGGTTAACCTTACCGGGCATGATGGAAGAACCGGGTTGCTTCGGAGGAAGGTTGATTTCTTGCAGACCGGTGCGGGGACCAGAGGACATCAGACGCAAGTCGTTGCAGATCTTGGATACTCGGATGGCCAGGCTCTTCAAGGCTGCTGAGTAGCCTACCATGCAGGAGGTATCGTTGGTGGCTTCTACCAGGTCTTCAGCCAGGGTGATGTCCCAGCCGCTGATTTCTTTGATGAATCGGGTGCAGGATTCTGCGTAGCCGGGTTCTGCGGTGATACCGGTACCGATAGCGGTGGCGCCCATGTTGATGGTCAGGAATTCGTGGGCAGCGCGGTCCAGTTTCTTGGCTTCGCTCTTCATGGCGGTGGCAAAAGCGTCGAAGGTTTGTCCCAAGGTCATCGGAACAGCGTCTTGCAATTGGGTACGGCCCATCTTGATGATGTCAGCGAATTCTTTGCCTTTGGCTTCGAATGCGGCTGTCAGACGGTCCAATGCTGCACGCAGGTTGAAGTGCATCATATAGAGTCCCAGGTGCATGGCTACCGGGTATGCGTCGTTGGTGGATTGTGCCATGTTCACATGGTCGTTCGGGTGAACGAATTCATAGGCTCCGTGTGCTTTGCCCAGGATCTCCAGGGCGCGGTTGGCAATCACTTCGTTGGCATTCATGTTGCAACTGGTTCCGGCACCACCTTGAATCATGTCGATGGGGAAGTGTTCAGTATGTTTGCCTTCCATCAGTTCATCGCATGCTTGGCAGATAGCGTCTTTGACTTCGTCGCTCATCAGGCCCAGTCCGTGGTTGGCCAATGCAGCACCTTTCTTGACAATACCGAATGCTTTGGTAAATTCCACAAAGTCACCGAGGCGGTGGCAGCTGATCTGGAAGTTTTCGATGGCGCGCAAAGTCTGGATACCGAACAATGCTTCTTCGGGTACCTCTTTGTAACCGAGCAAATCGTGTTCCGTGCGGGTTTTGCCGGAAGTTTTGAATGAATATTGAATCATAATGATTATTATTGATAGTTAATGATTGTCAAATTATTGCCTAATTCCGCAAATATACAAAGAACTCGTGACAAACAAAGATTTATTTCTTCAAATGGACTTCAATTGGATGAAAATTCAGATAAAGTATTGTAAATTAAAAAAATAGTCCTATATTTGCAGCCCGCAAAAAGTGTGCGGGATAGGATAAATTATTGATTAACACTTATTTAAATTAAACCAATGCCTGGATTAATTGGAAAAAAAATCGGAATGACTTCCGTTTTCGATGCTGATGGAAAAAATATTCCATGCACCGTTATTGAGGCTGGTCCGTGTGTTGTTACGCAGATTCGTACAGTAGAAAAAGATGGTTATGCCGCTGTACAGCTTGCCTATGACGAAAAGAAAGAAACACGTGTCAGCAAGCCCCTCAAAGGGCACTTTGAAAAGGCAGGAACCACTCCCAAGTACAAACTCGTAGAGTTCAAATCTTTTGAACAAGAGTTGAAATTGGGTGACACGCTCACCGTTGCTGATGTCTTCAATGAAGATGTAGAATGGGTAGACGTAACCGGTATTTCTAAAGGTAAAGGCTTCCAAGGTGTTGTTAAACGCCACGGATTTGCTGGTGTAGGCGGACAGACCCACGGTCAACACAACCGTCTCCGTGCTCCCGGTTCTTTGGGTGCATCATCTTGGCCGTCCCGGGTATTCAAGGGTATGAGAATGGCTGGCCGCATGGGCGGTGACCGCGTTAAGATTCTCAACTTGAAAGTGATTAAAGTGATTCCCGAAAACAATTTGATTCTTGTAAAAGGATCGATTCCGGGAGCTAAAGGTTCTTATGTAATTTTGGAGGATTAAGCGATGGAATTATCAGTTTACAAAATCGACGGAACAGAATCCGGAAAGAAAGTGGTTCTTGATGAACAAATCTTTGGAATTCAACCCAATGATCACGCAATCTATCTTGATGTAAAACAATACCTTGCTCACCAACGTCAAGGCACCCACAAGACCAAAGAACGCTGGGAAGTCGCTTATAGCACGAAGAAGATCGTTCGCCAAAAAGGTTCTGGTGGTGCACGTCACGGTAGCATCAAGGCAAACACCTTCGTGGGCGGGGGTCGTGTTTTCGGTCCGCAACCGCGCTGCTATCGCTTCAAACTGAACAAGAAGCTCAAACAACTGGCCCGTTTCTCTGCTTTGACTTACAAGGCACAAGACAACGCCATTACCATGGTTGAGCCGTTCGAAATGGAAGCTCCGAAGACCAAAGAATTTATCAAGATTCTTGACAACTTGAAAGCAAATTCAAGAAGAACCCTCTTCGTACTTCCTCAAAACTCAGAAAATATTTACAGATCGTCTCGCAACTTGCAGAATGTGAAAGTGATTTCTGTTGACGAAATCAATACTTACAGCATCCTTAACGCTTACCACCTGGTAATGGTTGACGGTGTACAAGACATTCTCGTAGAAAGACGCAAATAACCGTTAAGAGCAATGGGAATTATCATTAAGCCTATAGTAACTGAAAAATTGACGATTCTTGGCGAAAAATTGAATCGTTACGGTTTTATTGTTGACCGCGCTGCTAATAAGATTGAGATCAAAAATGCGGTTGAGCAAATGTATGGTGTAACGGTTAAAAGTGTAAATACCGTTAACTACCACGGAAAACGTAAAAGCCGCTATACCAAAGCGGGATTGTTGACAGGTCGTGCCAATCACTACAAGAAAGCTTATGTGACTTTGGCCGGCGAAGATAAGATTGATTTCTACAGCAATATTTAATCCTATGGCAGTACGTAAATTCAAACCGGTAACCCCCGGTCAAAGAAATAAGATCATTAGCGCATTTGACGAAATCACCTGCACCAAACCGGAGAAATCCTTGTTGGAACCCCTCCGCAAGACAGGTGGTCGTAACAATCAGGGTAAGATGACCATGCGCTATATTGGTGGCGGTCACAAACGTATGTATCGTGTAATCGACTTCTTGCGTAACAAGGACGAATACACCGCAACCGTAAAAACTATTGAATACGATCCCAACCGCAGTGCACGCATTGCCTTGGTGGTTTATGCTGACGGAGAGAAACGTTACATCATCGCTCCCAACGGTATCCAAGTTGGTCAAGTGATTGCTTCAGGTCCCAATGTGGCTCCCGAAGTCGGTAATACACTTCCTCTTGCAAATATTCCTCTCGGTACTTTGGTTCACAACATCGAATTGCGTCCCGGTCAAGGTGCAGCGATGGCCCGTAGTGCCGGTGCTTACGCTCAATTGACGGCTCGTGAAGGTAACCAC
>CALCYB010000067.1 GCA_937906485.1 uncultured Rikenellaceae bacterium | reverse complement strand
ATGCAGGGCAGTCTTATCTGCGTAGGTGTTTTTGCAATGCTTGTTTTTCAGAGCATAATCAATATAGGTATGACCCTTTCCGTTCTGCCGGTTATCGGCATCACCCTGCCGCTGTTTTCTGCAACTTTCACCAGTACCTTATCCTGCTGGACTTCGGTCGAGGTTACCCACTCTGCAGAAGTCTGGACAACCAACTGACAATCCTGTGCCGGATGTTGGAGCGTATAAGGAATTTCACATTGCCCTGACTGTGCTGCCACTTTGTACAGTGTGGATTCCAGACGGAGTTCGGGCTGGAGATCCTGCCCTTTACCGGTGTTTTCCTTTTCCTGACAGCCCAACAGGAGGGTCATCAACATCACAAAAAGTGCACTCATTTTAATTGCTGCTATAGGTTTCATTTTAATACTGGATTTACTCAGCAAAGATAAAAAAATTCACAAAATATTTGGCGATTCAAATTATTCACTCTATCTTTGCAGCCTCAAACAAAGATTGACCTATGGTGTAACGGTAGCACTACAGATTTTGGTTCTGTCTGTCTAGGTTCGAATCCTGGTAGGTCAACACAAGAGAGCAACTGAACGTAGCAATACCGAAGTTGCTCTTTTTTTTTGTATTATTTCAAACACTTGATAACTGATGGATTCATTTTTTTTCAGAAAACGCCTGTTCCCCCGGTGCCTGGCCGTTGCAGTCATCCTGACGGCCTTGAGCGGATGTCACAACGAGCGGCCCGCACAACCCTTCCCCTATGCCCAACCTCCCGTTTTACTGGCCGGTTCTCCGGAAGAAATAAGCCAGTGGGTGAGTGAACATTATTGGGATGCCTGGCTGGACTCCTTGTCCGTTTTTTCCAAAGACACCGCGCTGATTGGAGGGATTACCCGAAATGAATTCAAAATGGCCAGCAACCAATACGCAGCATTACTGTCCTCCATTCCGGTACCGGAGGCGATCCGGGCCCAATCCCATCTGTGGAACCAACTGGCATCCCGAGAAGGGATTGCCCCCAAGATTACTGAACACTTATTTGAAGCCTGCGAATCGCTCTTCTATCATCCGAACTCCCCTTATCGGAACGAAGACCTCTACCTCCCGGCCCTGCAATGGCGACTGGCTAACCTGAGGGAGGCTTCCCTGGCTGACCGCTACAATCAACAACTGGCCGTCTGCCAACAAAACCGCTGGGGTGAAGTGGCAGCTGATTTCCGCTATCAGGTACCCGGTAAGCAGGTAGGGCAGATGCACACCATTCCTACGCCTTATACCTTGCTGATCTTCAGTATTCCGGATTGTCCCCAATGTAAAGTGACCCTTCAGGAACTGGCCGCCGACACCACCCTTGGCAAAGCCATTGCCGCCGGCCAACTGACGGTCCTGAACCTGTATTTCGAAAAACAGATCGAATCCTGGATGCAGGCCCGCAAACACTATCCGAAGACCTGGATCAATGCCTTTGATCCGGATGAAGCGGTTGAGTCGCTTTATGCCATCCGTGCCACACCTTCCTTATACCTGCTGAACCAGGACAAACGGGTCCTCCTGAAAGACGCAACGCCCGAACAAATCATCCGGGCGTTGCAATAACAGTCTGACAGCCATTTAAGCCACCTTGATTTCGGCAATGGCCTCTGACACATTGATGACATAGTCTCCGACACGTTCCATTTCGGAAACCAGGTCCATGTAATAGACCCCGGTCAGGTAATCCCGTTCTTCCAGATGGAGCAGATGCTCTTCTTTCAAGGTATTGCGGTAATCATTGATCGACACTTCAGCATCCAGGGCCACCGACAGGTCCTTGAGTTTGCCATAGCCGGTATTCATGTTGTCGATCATCACATCCAGTGAGTGATCCACCAAGTCCAGCATGTGGTTGAGACGGGAGAGTGATTCTTCTCCAAATTTCTTGTTGTTCACATTCTTGCGTTGCAGAATCCGGGCAATGTTGAATCCGGAATCACCCATGCTTTCCAGTTCGCTGATGACCTTGTACATGGCTTGGACGCGACCGGCACTTTCCGGACCCAATTGTCCGTTCTTCACCTCATTCAGGTAGTTGGCAATTTCAAACTCAATCCGGTCCGTCACCTGTTCATAGTGCTCCAGCTTCTTGTAGATTTCATCAAATGCCTTCGGATTATCTGCCTCATTCAATGCACGACGCGCATAACCGTACCCCTTCTTGACAATGGTTGCAAAGTGGACAATCTCCTGTTTTGCCTGTGCCAAGGAAAGTTCTCCGGTGGTCATCGGTCCGGCTTGGATGTATTGCAGACGGAAGACTTCTTCTTCCTTCGGACTCTTCACCATCCAGGTCACCAGACGGACGATCTGAGGGGTGAACCACACCATAATCATGGTATTGATCAGGTTAAAGAGGGTATGCACGATGGACACCGCATAGAGGATCGACTCGTTGGATACAAACGGGTCCTCACCGCCAATGGCAATGGTGATCTTGGAAACCAGCAAAAGGAAAGGCCGGAACAGGATCAGTACCCACAAAACACCAAAGAGGTTAAAGACGGAGTGAGCCCGTGCAGCCCGTTTGGCCGAGACATTGGCCACCGATGCCGCTATGTTGGCGGTAATGGTCGTACCGATATTTTCCCCCATCACCATGGCTGCCGCCATTTCGAAAGGAATCCATCCGAAATTACACATCACCAGGGTCAGGGCCATTGTGGCACTGGAGGACTGCAACACGATGGTCAATACGGTTCCCAACAGAACGAAAATCAGCACAGATCCGAAACCCCAACCGGTCCAACGCTGGATAAACGCCAACGCTTCAGGATGTTGGCCCAAATCCGGCACGGAATCCTTCAAGAACGAAAGCCCCAGGAACAGAAGGGCAAAACCGATGATCATTTCACCGATGTTCTTGTTGCGGACTTTCTTGGACATCATGAAGACAAATCCCATACCGATCAACGGAATGGAAAGAACGGAGATATCTGCTTTGAACCCCAACAAAGAAATGATCCAGGCTGTAATGGTCGTTCCGATATTGGCCCCCATGATGACACCGACAGATTGGGCCAGCGAGAGCAAGCCCGCATTCACAAAACTGACTACCATCACGGTAGTGGCACTGGAGGATTGGATAATGGCTGTTACCAGTACTCCTGTCAAAATCCGATTAAAAGAGTTGGAGGTCATAGCTGCCAGAATAGAACGGAGTTTGTCTCCGGCAACCTTTTGCAACGATTCACTCATCAGGGTCATCCCATACAGGAACATACCCAGCGACCCCAACAAGGTTAGAATCTGAAATACAATGTTCATAATAAGTTTTTTTGGCGCGACAAATATAATACAAAGAAGTGAAAATCGTTCACAAATGCATTATCTTTGCTTGGCCTTTTTGTTTATGAAAAAATCAATCTCCCTGCTGATTCTTTGGCTGACTGTCGGCTGCCAAAGCCTCTTTGCCCAATACGTCGTCAATGGAAGCGATCCCGGCAACACCCGATGGCTGCAGCTGCGCAGTCCCCATTACACCCTGATCTATCCGGAGGAAATCGACTCTTTGGCCCGCAGTTACCTGTCCCTGATGGAAGAAGTCCGCTCGGCAGTCATGGATCCGCTGCTCATCCAACCCCGCCCCATCCCGGTGATCCTGCACCCCTACACCTGTTTCAGCAACGGGATGGTCACCTGGGCCCCCAAAAGAGTCGAGTTGTACTCCACTCCTCCGACTGAGGGTT
>CALCYB010000066.1 GCA_937906485.1 uncultured Rikenellaceae bacterium | reverse complement strand
CCGCCGGTAGAAGTAGTTGTCCCGGTCGTTGAGGTTCTCTTCCGGATAATTGGCCAGGATGCCTCGGGAAAGATCTGAGTAAACGGAGCCTTCCAGGTTGACAGGAATGCCGTGTATGCCCAGTTGCAGGACAATCACCCCTTCTTCGGCGTGGCGGATATCCCCACTTTTTGCGCCGACACCAGCGCCCGGAAGTTGGAGGATGGCCGGGTAGGTGCCTGCTGCCTTGGGTACGGTCAGCACACCGTACATCCTCGAGTTACGGATGTTCCGGTAAGAAATATGGTAAACATCCACCTTGTCCGTGCAGCGCTCCGGCATCCGTTCCATTGTGGGGTTGAGGTCAACCTTGGCCAGTTCAGCCAGACCCTGGTCCCAGAATTGGTCGAAGTCTTCCGGAAGTTGTGTGGTGGGGGTCAACCGGTCTGTATCAAAACCTACGGTGCAAAGGGAGGTGTATTTTTTGCCTTCGTGTTGTACGCTGGCCCGGATCCGTAGAAATCCCGGCTCTTGCAGGGTTCCGATGGACAGGCTGCCTTCATGGCCTTTCAATTTGAGCCGCTCACTTTTGTGTGCGGGCATCAGGTCTTCACTGATCTCGTAAGCGATGGTGATGTCGTTCAGGGGCATGCCGCAATCCAGGGCAATGACCTTGAGCCTGACAGATTCACCGACCCGGTAAAGGCCGTCACTGTGGTCGGGTATCAGCAGCAGTTGGACTTTGGTCTGTGCAGGTTGGGCCAGACAGGAATGTTGGGCTCCGGACAGGGGGATAAGCAGCAGTAAGGAGCACACAAAGCGGAGGGTTAATCGGTTCATGAAAGCAGGTTGGTTGGGTTCTTGTTTATGTATTCACAAAAGTAACATTTATCGTTCAAAATATCGTATCTTTGTTGGGCTTATTCGATTGGAAAATAACAAGAATGGCGCATCATGACTCCCGACTTTGAAAAAGGATACCATTTCTTCAAGCAACATGCTTATCCGGAAGCACTTCATCATTTCCGCTTGGCGTATGTGGAGTCTTTTGTCCGAAACCGTGACCGAAATTCGGTTGCGTATGTGGGTTATTGTCATCAAAAAGGGCTGGGAACTGCCAAGGACCCCTATACGGCCTTGCAGTGGTATCGTCTGGCTTTGGAGGGAGCCAGTGAAAAGTGGCAACAGAGTTGGGTGGCGGACCGCGTACGAGACTTGGAGCAGCTTGCTCCGGAACCCATTTGCCGGCCTCCCTATGAATTTACGGACTGCCGGATCGGAAAGATTGTCAATCAGCCGGACCAAAAGCCTTTTCAATACAGGATCAAGGAGGGTGTTGTCTATGTGAATGGTTTGGAGCGTCTGCCTTACGACAGTGTTGTTCAAAGGCTGATGAATGTATTCCAGCAACGGGAAAGAGAACGTCACTATCGCTCCCCGGTAGAACGGTTGGATGGAGATTTCTTTTATGACCGGGACCATTTTCGGGCGCGTGTTGTTCGTGGAAATGGGAACCGGTTCGTGCATACCATCAATGATGGGGAGTATCTGATCCATACGCCGGCGGATGCCGTATTTGAACACCTGGCGGTAAGGGAAACCCTGTTCAATTACTTGCGCAGACTGGTAAAAACAGCGGCCCAGGCGTACTTGATTCCCCGAGTTGCCTATTGGGCCCAGAAGACCGGGTTGCGCAACTACAGCAAAGTTGAAGTGTGCTACCTGCCGGCTTCTTATGGAACATATTATTACGATTCAAAGATTATAAAACTGGACACGAAGCTCATATTGGAACCCTCATTGTTTATTGATGCGGTCATTGTGCATGAACTCTGCCACCAACGGGTCAGAGGTCATGGAACCGCCTTCTACGAGGCTTTGCGTAAGTATGGAGGGGAAGAACTCTACCGTGCAGATCAGAGAAGATGAAGCAATGGTACAGCATCTTCCTTGATTTTCTGAATACTGGATCGTATCTTTGAGAAAATTTTCTTTACGATGTTCAAACGATTTATGCTCTTTTGCCTTTTGTTGGCATTGATGCCGCATTTGTCGGCACAGACCGATCCGGAATTACCCGAAACGATAGAGATCGGGTATGGCATAGAAATGGTTCTTGTGAAAGGGGGAACCTTTGAAATGGGATCGGAAGATATTGGTGTGGATGCCAGACCGGTGCATACCGTGACGCTGAGTGATTTCTATATCAGTAAGTACGAGATTACGCAGGCCCAATGGTTGGCAGTGATGGGGGATGTCGATTGTTATGCGATAGGGGGAGATTTGCCCATGCATAATGTCTCCTTCCAGGATGCCAGGGAATTTATAAATTACCTTTGCATGGATACCGGACGGAATCTTGCTTTGCCGACAGAGGCCCAGTGGGAGTATGCGGCAAGGGGAGGTCAGAAAAGTCAGGGATATGTTTATGCCGGTAGCAATGATTTGGATGAAGTGGGATGGTATTATGACAACAGTCGGGAACGTATTATGCCCGTGGGGGAAAAGAAACCCAATGAGTTGGGACTCTATGACATGAGCGGTAACCTGTTTGAACTGTGTTGGGACTATTATGCTCCCTATGCGGATACGTTGCAGGTGAATCCCGAAGGACCTGATGAAGGTGATCGAGTGGTAGTCAGAGGTGGTGCCTGGTGTTATGATTCATCACTGGCCAATGTATATGCAAGAAGCTGGACGGAGGGCGGAGATGGATATGATATAGGTGTCCGGTTGGTGATGTATCCAACCCATCCGGAGGATTCGGATTTCTCTGCAGCATACTATCAGGAGCAGTTGGGCAATATTCAGGAGCAGGAGTTTGACTATGGTATGAAGATGGTCTATGTGGAAGGGGGAGAATATGTACAGGGATCTTCTGAGTACAGCGAGAATACTTATAAATATTTGCCTCCTCATGTCGCGGAGGTGGAAGGGTTCTACATGGGAAAATACGAAGTGACACAAGCTATGTGGACGGCTGTAATGGGAAGTAATCCCAGTATAAAAAAAGGAAAAGATCTTCCTGTGCATAACGTGAGTTGGAATGATATCGACCGGTTTATCCGTAGGTTGAACCAGAAAACAGGCCGTCACTATCGTTTGCCGACGGAAAAGGAGTGGGAATATGTTGCCAAGGAAGGGATACATTCCAACGATCTTCGTATCAGGCGCTCTTTTCCGGGAGGTGATGATTTGATGTCCGTTGCGTGGTGTATACCCAACTCGTTTGATC
>CALCYB010000065.1 GCA_937906485.1 uncultured Rikenellaceae bacterium | reverse complement strand
CTGCACGTATCGTGTATCCAGGTAGGGTAGGGTTTTTTCATACCGATCGGACTGCAGCCTCCTCGGATGTAGCCGGTCAAGGGTAACAATTCCTTGACGGCAATCATTTCAGCCTTTTTGTTGCCCGAGAGTCTGGCAATCTTTTTCAAGTCCACTTCCCGGTCACCGGGAATCACGCAGACCAACACTCCTGTGCGGTCACCCCGCAAGACCAGTGTCTTGAATACTTGTGCAATGTCTTCGTTAAGGGTCTGGGCGATGTGTGTTGCGGCCAGGTTGTTTTCATCAACCGGGTAGGGGACCAGCTGGTAGGGAATCTTCTGGGCATCCAGCAGGCGGGCGACATTGGTCTTGGTATTTTTATTCGCCATCTTCGCTGACTTCAAAACCCAACTCTTCAATGGCTTTTTTGAGTGCCTTGATATCCGGTTGGCCTTGAATGGTGGCGATACCGGTGGTAAGGTCCACCTGCAGATCACTTACGCCAGCGCAGTTGCGGATGGCTTTTTCAACACTGGCACGGCAATGGTTGCAACTCATGCCTTTTACATGGAGGGTAAGGGTGTTCATACGGGATGTTGGTTTGTTTTTGATGAAATATCTTCGGATCAGTGCGTTGGTGACCAATAGGGCCAGGATGAGGGTGCAGAGCTGGTGGAACCAGGATACCTCTGCCGCACAACCGCAGGACTGGATCTGGGTCAGGTGGCTGGTGAACCAGGTCCGGGGCAGCAGGTAATCAATGCCCAGACCAAAGAGCATCGCGCCGAGGATGATGGAAATCAGGTAAAGAACCAGGGTCTTTTTGCCCAGTACTTTGTTGATGACCAGCATGGACGCCACGTTGACGGCCGGGCCTGCCATCAGCAGTACCAGAGCGGTGCCTGGAGAGAGCCCTTTCAGCATCAGGGCGATGGCAATCGGAATGGAGCCGGTGGCGCATACATACATCGGGATGGCCAGCAGGAGTACGAGCACCATACTCAGCAAGGAGTTGTCGGCAAAACGGGCAAAGAAGGATTCCGGGACAAATACCGTAATCAGTCCAGCGATCAACAGCCCGAGCAGTAGCCACCTTCCGATGTCCTGCATCATGTCCACATAGGCATATTTGAAAGTGATGCCGATTTTCTGCAGCAAGGAGCGTTGTGGTGTCGAGGGGACTTTTTCTGTCATAGAAGCCGCCTGCGGATGCGGGTTGTCGTCTTTGCTGAAGGTATTGACCATGGCTCCCCCGAACAGGGCCGTAAACAGGGCTGCGATGGGGCGGATGATGGCAAAGGGCAGTCCCATCAGGGAGTAGGTGGCGATAATCGAGTCCACACCGGTCTGGGGTGTGGCAATCAGAAAAGAGGTGGTCGCCCCTTTGGAGGCACCTTCTTTACGAAGGGACATGGCTGTCGGAATGACCCCGCACGAGCAAAGGGGAAGCGGAATCCCCAGGATGGCTGCGTTGATCACCGACCGGAAACTGGGTGTCCCCAGGTAGCGGTGGTACAAGGTCTGTGGGATAAAAGCATGCATCAAGCCGGCCAGAAAGAATCCCAACAGCAGATAGGGGGACATCTGGTGAATCAGTATCAGTATTTCTTGCATAATGGAAAGAAGGACAGTGTGGATTAATGACCGCTGCACTGGTGGTCCGAACCGTGACCGGCGCAGCCGATCCCCGAGTCGGAGATTTCACCGGCCAGGTAGCGGGAGACGACGGTTTCAATGTCGCCTTGACAGCCACGGTACACCCGGATGCCGTGTGATTGGAGTTTGTTCAAGGCTCCCGGTCCCATGTTGCCGGCCAGCATCACGGTTACGCCCATCTGTTCCAGATCGGCTGCGATGCCGGATTTACAACCGCACCCTTGGGGAGAGGGAAGATCCTCTCGTGTGGTAATGTTGTTGTTTTCAATTGTATAGATGGTATAGTGATCACAATGTCCGAAATGATCATCAATGCGACCATCACGCGTGGGTACTGCAATTTTAGTCATAGTAGGTGAACGTTGTTTCAGTTAGCAAAATTATTTTCTCTTTGCAAAAAATGTACCAAACAAGCGTAGCAGGATAACGGCGGTTGTCAGGCATTCCGCAACAGGCATGGCCAGCCATATACCGATGGTTCCCATCAGTTGGGGCAACCCGTAAAAAGAGGGAATCAGCAGGATGAAACCGCGTAGTAACACGTACACGGTGGCCTCTCGGATTCTTTCAATGCTCTGCAGGTAGCCGATCAGGGCTACGTTCAGGATGAAAAAGATGAAGCCGATGGCGAAATAGGGAAGACCCTCGATGGCAATGATGCCTGCCTGGCTGTCGGAGGGAATGAACAGGCTCACCAGCGGCCCGGGAAGTAACAGGAACAGCAGGCAAATGAAAATGCCGGACAGCAGGGATGTCCGGATGAGCAGTCCCCGTGTCTTGCGGACATTGCTCCATTGGGCCTTGCCGTAGTTGAAGCTGATGATGGGTTGGGCAGACTGGGCAATGGCATTGCCGATCATGAAGAAGAAGGGGGCGTAGTAGCAGGC
Organism: uncultured Rikenellaceae bacterium; assembly: GCA_937906485.1. Lineage (GTDB taxonomy): Bacteria > Bacteroidota > Bacteroidia > Bacteroidales > UBA932 > JAGCJX01. The sequence goes on along the minus strand of CALCYB010000065.1, from coordinate 5,075 downwards.
GACTCCGAATGCACCGACCCCCTGGTCGCCCAGGTACTGCATGAAAACCAGATTTCCGATGAAAAACAGTACGGCCAGGGTCAGCTCACCCAACAGGGTAGAGGAACCGATGCGCGCATGGTAGGAAAGATTCCGTAATGAGAGCCGTATGCTTTTGGATGAGAATTTGATCCTCTCCGGATGCAGGGTTCTGGTTCGTCGCAACAGGTAGTACAAGGCCATCAGACCTCCGGTGATGATGGACAGCCCCGTGGCGATCGAGGCTCCCTTGACCCCCATTCCCAGCGGGAAAATGAAGAGCCAGTCCAGGACAACATTCAAGGCGGCGGGCAGGATGTTGCACCACATGGCATATTGGGGAGCACCGTCCAACCGGATGACAAAGAGTCCGATCATGCTGCACATCTGGAAGACGAAACTGGGCATGATCCAGATCAGGTAATCCTTGACCAGGGGCAGCAAGGTCGGTGAGGAGCCTAGCAGCAGGGAGACTTTTTCCGGCATCGCCATTACCCCCAGTGACAGCAGGGCGACGACCAGTGAGGTGGCGGTCAGGGCTTGTGTGACATGGATGCGCGCGGTGCGGGTTTTGCCTTGTCCGAGCAGGATCGAAATGGCGACGGAGCAGCCCACCCCCATCATCAGCCCCAGGCCGGCCATGATCTGGTAGATCGGCGTGACGATGTTTACGGCTGCAATTCCCAGGGCACCGACTCCATGACCGATGAAGATGCCGTCGATCAGGGTTACTGCCGAAATGGAGACCGATCCCAGTACTGTGGGCAGGAGGATTTTTCGGAATGTTCTCCCTATGTTCTTGTCGTTCAGATCCAGTTGGTCCCTATCCATGGTTAGTGTACGGTATTTGCTTCCTTATTTTTGGAAATTTGCAAAATTAAAAAACTTAATATAATTTAGCATAAATTTAATATAGATTGAATATGAAGCATAGAACGAAACTTTTCCACTGCTGTTGGGTTGCCGTTTTCGGCTTGTTGTTGTCCTCTTTTTCCCTTTCTGCCCAGGAGAGGATCACACATTTGACCAAAGATTCTTTTTTGACCAAGGTCTTTGATTATCAACAGGAAGGGTGGTCTTATCTGGGCGATAAACCGGCCATTGTGGACTTTTACGCTTCCTGGTGTGTTCCTTGTCGCCGTCTGGCTCCTGTCCTGGAGGAACTGGCCCAGGAGTACGAAGGCAAGCTGGTGATCTATAAAGTGGATACCGACAAGGCCCGTGATCTGGCCACAGACTTTGGTATCACGTCAATTCCCACGTTGTTGTTTGTCCCGATGCAAGGAGATCCGCAAGTGGTGCAAGGGGCCCTGCCCAAAGAACAATTGATCCAGATCATTGAAGAAATCCTGATCAAAGAATAAAAAACCATTATACATCATTTATTATGAAAAAAACCAGTTATTTGTTACTCCTCACGCTTGTCGCGGCGTTGACCGGATGTAAAGACGATAACGAAATCGTCAATCCGACCATTGCTATTGAGGCGGCTGAGGTTACGGCCACGAGTTTGAGTTTTACGCTCACCCCGACCAATGCGTCCTCGTGTGCTTATTTTTACGTAGAAGGCAATACTGCTGTTCCGCAAGCCAAGGAAATTTTGGAAAACGGATTTGTGGTGGATGCCAAGACAGCTTCCAAGCAGACTCTTTCTGAACTCAAGCCTGACACCGAGTACACCATTGTTGCTGCGGTGGGGAATGGCAGTGTAGCCAAGGCATCTGCTCCCTTGAAAATGAGAACCGCCCAGTTGGCGGCTCCCACCGTAACCCTGGAAGCGGTATCAACGACCCACTCCTCGATTACGTTCTCCATCCAACCCGTGAATGCAACGGCATGTGCCTATCTGTTGGTCAAAAATGACAAGGTGCCCACCGCAGAAGACGTGCTGGAGGACGGAGAAAGCGTAAGTGCCGGTGAAAACAGCGAGCAGACCATCCATAATCTGGAATCCGGAATTACCTATACCGTTTATGCGGCGGTGTCCAACGGTGCCGAAGCGGTTCTTTCTGAAGCGTTGACCATGACAACCGATCTGGATGACGGTTACATCACCGAGATCTATGGAAGAAGATGGAGCCGTTTCAACTACGGCTTCAACATCTATACCCGTGGTGGCGAACAAGTCTTTCTGGATATGTACCTGGAAGAAACTTCAGTGGCCGGTGTCCTGCCCGAAGGTGATTACCCGGTGAAATCCATTCCTGTACCGGTCATCCCTGCCGAAGAATCCTGTGTGGCGGCTGAAGGCTCCTTTATTTCTTATGACCCGACGTTGGCCAGTTACGCCCTTCTGTCTTCCGGTATGGTGAGCATCCGTCACCTGGACAATGGTTATGTGGTGACCATTGATGTGACCGATACCGAAGGCAACCGCGTTTATGCAACTTATGAAGGCTATGTGCCGCCGCAATTTGACGTCGAATTCTTCAGCAACCCTCCGATTCCGTACAATGACGTTACGGTTGAAACTACCCTGACTTATGTCGGAGGCCAACATTACAGCAATCCCGGAACCAGCTTCTCTTTCTGGATGGAAACGGCTGACGGTCCCTACAGCATTTATTTCAACCTGCTCTTCCCGCAAGTGAAAGACGGTATCATCCCGGAAGGGGTCTATACGATGAAAGAGGTGGATTATGAAACCGACGAAGACATCGATGATCTGGTGATTTTTGCGGAAGAGGATTTCCAGCACGCACAATTGGAAGGTCAGCACTACATGCGTATCCTGGAAGGAAGTACTTTGACTGTAGAACACCTGGAAGGAGCTTACCGTCTGGTGCTGGATATCGAAAATGAATTGAAGACCAAGATCAAGGCCACCTGGGAAGGTCAGATCCAAAAGCATTGGGATGCGGATCCGGACATCAACCATCCCGGTAGCGGTGAAACGATCGTGGATTTGGAAATCAAAGGAAAGAGCCTGAACTTCAACAATTATGAGTTCTACATTAAAAGTGAAGACAAATCCGCTTTCCTGGATATCCATTGCCCGGGTTCGGTCTATAGCGTATTGCCCGAAGGGGAATACATTGTCGATCCGAATGCAGATCCGATGAGCGGTTCGAGCCTGTCTGAATACTACCTGGGCCCCAACTCGACCTTGACCGTAGGGGGCGTTGAAAGGGCATTGGCTTCCGGTACGCTGGTTGTGGCTCACCTGGAAGAAGGTTACGATGTGTACCTGGATGTGAAAGATGCCAATGGCAATCGCCTCAAAGGGGCGTATGCCGGTATCATCGAGCCGAACAGCCGATATGACACCTTCAACAACCCTCCGATTCCCTACAATGACATCACCATTGATACCGAGTTCACCAGTGTAACCGGATCCCACGATGCCGTGCTGGGACCTGATGGTTATTTTGACCTGTATTTTACCACTGCCGATGGTCCTTATGACATCCATTTGTCCCTGGAAAGCCCTGTGGTCTATGACGGCATCCTTCCGGCCGGTACCTATACCCTTGACGGAACCGAGCTCAAGATCAATGAATACAGCAGCATGACCTTGAAAGGATTTGAAGCCAATCAATTTACCTCTGCTGTCCTGAACGTGGAACACCTGGAGGAAGGTTACGCCCTGACCCTTCATGTCGAAGACGTCTTCAAGACCAAGCTCAATGCAAGTTGGAGCGGACTTATTACCAAGACCGAAAACTGCATGTACTTCTTTGAAAATCCGGGCTATGATTATCCTGCGGACTACGAATGTGTCTTTACAGAAGCCTCTATCGGCGGATTGGATCAAGTCGGCGGACGTTATGTCACCTTTACCAATGACCATGGTGACAAGATCAAAGTGTCGTTGAACGAACACAAAGTCAGTGAAACGGAAATCACTCCCGGCCGTTATTGTTCGGTTTCATGGTACGACGGCAGTGAAGGATTTACCTACTATGGCAACAACACCACGCTGACCATGGTTGATGTGCCGAATCCTTATCCGTTCTATCCCAGTGGCGGTTACATTGACATCCAGCTGACCGATGGTATCTATACCGTGAAGATCAACAACTACATCTGGAAAGATGGTCACAAACTCTTCCGGGCAACGTTTACCGGTCCTATCGAATAATGCTCCGGTAGATTGAGTGAACAGAGGCTAACCCGTCCATTACGGATTAGCCTCTGTTTTTTTCATGGATCATCTGTTTTTCCTTTATAGCATCTGCTGCAGGACAAAAATGCCGATACCGGACAGGTAGCCCAACGGACCCATCCGGAGAAGTGGATGTGCTGGATTCAAGGTAATTCTCAAAAATGGTGGAAAGGTAGAGAATTTCTTGAAAGACTGATGATTTTTGGCAAAGTATTTGCATGTTCTATAATACATTGTTATACTGATTATAAAACGAATTTGTTATGTTAAAGATAGGCGATAAGGCACCCGATTTTGAAGGTGTTGACCAAAATGGCCAGGTTGTAAGACTGGCAGATTTTTCCGGAAAGAAACTGGTGTTGTATTTTTATCCCAAAGACAGTACTCCGGGCTGTACCGCAGAAGCCTGTGATCTTCGGGACAATTATGAACGTTTCTTAAGCCAAGGATATGCGGTGTTGGGCGTAAGCAAGGATTCGCAGGCTTCGCACCGCAAGTTCATTGAGAAATACAACCTTCCGTTTCCTTTGCTTTCTGACACCTCTACCCGGATCCTCCAGGATTATGAGGCTTGGGGACCGAAAAAGTTCATGGGCCGCAGCATGGTGGGAACCTTGCGCAAGACCTATGTCATCGATGAGTCCGGCCTGATTGCAGACATCATCGACAAGGTGGATACCAAGGCGCACACCCGTCAGCTGTTGAAGGATGAGCAGTCCCTGTAGCAAGGAAGTGCGTTAGCGGATAAAGTTGGTTTTGGTCTGTTTCTCGTGAACGGGATGATCAAAGCCAGCTTTTTTTCCGGCTTCTATGCAACGGAGCATCCAGGCCATGTTGCGGGCAAGGCTACGCATGGTCTGCATGCCTTCCAGGTCCCGACGGACTTCTTCCGGAGTGTTGCCATGGACCTGATTCCAATATTGGGAAGTGACGATGGGCATGTGCCGGATGG
>CALCYB010000064.1 GCA_937906485.1 uncultured Rikenellaceae bacterium | reverse complement strand
AGCAAAACGACTGTTGCTGCATGCCAGCCGGATCTCTTTTGTTCATCCCATTACATGTCGCCCCCTATCGTTCTTTGTATGCGCTGAATTTTAAGAAGATTCATTATCTTTGCCCACATTATGCAGCGCAAACCTTACAAGCCCACCCCCTGGAAGCCATTTTTTGTAGTCTTCGGTTGTATCACAACAGCACTAGGCATTTTAGGTATTTTTGTTCCCGGACTCCCGACAACACCGCTGATCTTACTGAGTTCATGGTTGTTCTATCGAAGTTCCCGCCGTCTGCATGACCAACTGCACCAGTCCTTTTTGGGCAAGTACATCCGGGAGTATGAACAGAACAGGGGCATTTCCATCAAAACCAAAGTCGGATCCATCCTGATGATGACAGCCATGGTCACCCTCTCCATCACCTTGTTCATTGATTCTCCTACCGTGAGGTGGATCGTTGCTATTGCGGGAGGCATTGGATTTGTAGTGGTAGCTTTTGTCGTTCCCACCCGAAAAGGACAGACGACCGACAACAAAACAAGTGAGAATTAATAACCGATTACGAATAACGCCAAGTATGAAATCTTTGATCCATAAAAACGCACATTTCCTGCTGTTGGGCCTACTTCTCTTGAGTCTCAACCTACATCCGGCCCAAGCTCAGGACCAATCCTCAAAATTCAAGTACCAAGGTTTCTCCGGAGGGATGATGGTCCATGCCGGTTACCTGCAGAACGACCTTACCCCCATTCCTGGTAAAGAAATTTCCGCCATGACCACCGGTATAGGTGGAGCGCTCCGACTGCATTTCGGCGACCATTTCCGCATTGGCACCGAAGGCTACAGTTCCAATGCAAAACTCTGGGACAACACCAGTTATGTCCATTGCGGATGGGGAGGACTGCTGGTTGACTTTCCCTTTACCTTCAACCGCTGGACCCTGGTTGGCGGTCTGACCGTGGGAGGTGGAGGCTCCAAAGGTGTCTACATGCTGGAAGGGGATTCTGCTGACTGGAAACCCGAACCCGAGCTCTACTACCATAAGTTCGCCTACTTCATGATGGACCCCTATGCTGCCGTCGAATATCGGTTGACCGATGTCATCCATCTGATTTTCAAAGTGGATTATATGTTTGGCATGGGTAAACATGCCAAAGAACTGCCCATTGGTCCCCGGGCCTACATCGGCTTTATGTTCTACCGTTAATCAGGACGTTATCTGCCGGATTTTGCGTATCTTTGCCTTGTTGTAAATAGAAGAAGACATGGCAAACAACCGAAAGCACCCGACGGTGGCATTGATTTACGATTTTGACGGAACCCTTTCTCCCGGCAACATGCAGGAATTCGGGTTCATACAAGCGATCGGCAAAACTCCTGAAGAATTCTGGAAAAAGAGCGCAGATATTTCACGTGGCCAAGACGCCAGTGAAATTCTCTGTTACATGAAACTGATGATTGATGAGGCCAGAGCCGCTGATGTCAAGCTCAAACGGGATTCATTCCGCGATTTCGGTTCACAGATCGAACTCTACAAAGGAGTCCGGGAATGGTTTGATCTGATCAACCGTTACGGGAAGGAACGCAACATCAACATTGAACACTACATCAACTCCTCCGGGCTGATCGAAATGATTGAAGGCACCCCGATTGCCAAGGAATTCAAGAACATCTATGCCTGTTCGTTTCTGTACGATGTAAACGGGGTAGCCGTCTGGCCGGGTGTTGCCATTGACTACACCGCCAAAACCCAATTTCTGTTCAAGATCAACAAAGGGGTAAGCAGCATCCGGGACAACAAACTGGTCAATGAATACCTGCCGGAAGCCGATCGTCCGGTACCCTTCTCCCAGATGATTTATTTTGGAGACGGTTCCACGGATATTCCTTGCATGCGTCTGGTCAAACAATTTGGTGGCAACTCCATTGCCGTATACAAGCCCACCGGCAAGAACCGGGCCCAGTCCAAAGCGACCGCAGAACGGCTGATCAAGGAAAACCGCAAGCGCTTCATCGCCGTGGACGCAGAGCGGGACATCGACAGCATTGCCAAGGATGTGCTCAGCATTGTGCTGAGCCGTCTGGAGCCAGATGCCCAGTGGGAGGCATAAGCATGGAAAGAATCGTGGTAGGCCTTTCCGGTGGCGTGGACAGCTCCGTGGCGGCTTTGCTGCTCAAGCAGCAGGGCTACGATGTGGTGGGCGTGTTCATGAACAACTGGGAGGAGCAGAATCAGGAAGGTGCCTGCACTGCGGTGGACGACTGGCACGATGTGCAGGCCGTGTGCGATGTGATCGGCATTCCCTACTACAGCGTCAACTTTG
>CALCYB010000063.1 GCA_937906485.1 uncultured Rikenellaceae bacterium | reverse complement strand
AAGCAGAATAACGGGCATCATGTGTTCCATGGCATACTTGCCGGCATAGAAGGCAGCATCAAAGCAGTGAGACGGTGAGTGGGCAGCCATTACCATGATCGGACATTCCCCGTTGCGGCCATACAAAGCCTGATTCAGGTCCGTTTGTTCAGTTTTGGTCGGAATACCGGTGGACGGACCGGAACGTTGTACGTCAACAATCACCAAGGGCAACTCGGTAATCATGGCCAGACCCAAGGCTTCGGATTTCAAGGAAAGGCCGGGGCCTGAAGTCGTCGTCACGGCAAAACTGCCGGCATAGGCAGCACCGATAGAGGTACAGATGCCTGCAATTTCGTCTTCGCATTGCAGCGTCTTGGCGCCGAGCTCTTTGTGAATGGCCAATTCTTCCAGAATAGCCGTTGCGGGGGTAATCGGGTAAGAACCGCAGAACAGCGGTCTTCCTGATTTTTCCGAAGCAGCCAACAGCCCCCATGCAGTTGCCTGGTTACCGTTGATGTTACGGTACAGGCCCTTTTCCTGCTTGGCCGGCTTGATGGTATAGGTATTGGCAATCGCGTGAATGTTACCAGCATAGTTATAACCGTCCTGAAGCACCTTTTTGTTGGTTTCGATCAGTTGCGGTTTTTTTCTGAATTTGCGTTCAAGGTATTCGAACGTGAACTCCATCGGACGGTTGAACATGAAATAACACATCCCGAGAGTAAACATGTTCTTTGAACGGACAATGGCTTTGGTATCCAGACCGCTGTCTTTCAAACTTTCTTTGGTCAACGATGTAATCGGAGCCAAAATGATATTTCGGTCTTCTATTTTCAGTTCACGGATCGGATCCATGGTAGCAAAACCGGCTTTCTGAATGCCTTTTTCATCAAAGGCATCCGCATCCACAATGATGGTAGCGGTGGGTTTTGCCCATTTTGCGTTGGCTTTCAATGCCGCAGGATTCATGGCAACCAACACGTCACACAAGTCTCCAGGGGTATTGACTTCCACACTGCCGACATGGACTTGGAATCCGGATACACCGGAAACCGTTCCTTGGGGTGCGCGAATTTCAGCGGGATAATCCGGGAACGTAGAAATTTCATTACCATATAAGGCAGAAGCATCTGCAAACAAAGTCCCGGTCAACTGCATACCGTCACCGGAATCTCCTGCAAATCTGATAACAACGTCTTGCGCGTCTATTACTTTATGCTGCATAGGATAGATATTTTACTCCACAAATGTAAGGATTATTCCTTACTAAACGAAATGATTTGATGAAATTATTTCCATTCACTTACAAAATGATAGAAAAAACGGAAACTGATGCGCCAGAACGCAGACAGTTTCCGTTAAGGGAAGCTCAAATGAGGGAATTATTGGGCCGGTTGCTGTACGGGAAGCTGTTTGTCCAACGGGATGGACAATTCGTTCTTCACGGCAACAGAAAGATCCATGCTCACCAGCTCATCCACATACAGCAGACCTTGAGCAGAGGTGTCAAACACATACACCAGCGCATTGGCTTTCGCTACTTTTTGAATGGCTTGGCTTACCTTTTGATAAATGGGGCCAAACAATTGGCTTTGTTTGGTTTGCATTTCCTGGTAAGCACTTTGTTGGAACGATTGGATGCGCACTTCCATTTCTTGAAGTTCGCGGGTCTTTGCTTCCAGCACCGCTTGTGTCCAGTTGGCACTCAAAGCTTGGTAATCTCCCAGTTTGGATTGGTACTCCTGTTGCATGCTGGTAAACATGTCATTGAGTTCCTTTCCGTATTTTTCCAATACGACGGTTGCAGAATCCATGTCGGAAGTCAAGTAAACGATTTCCTGAAAATTCAGGTGACCTGACTTTTGTTGCGCATTCGCAGTCACTGCAAAACCCAGCACCAGCGCAAATAACAAAATACTTTTTTTCATATCTATTAATTATTAAAACTGTTGTCCTATCACAAAGTGGGGCTGCCATCCTCCGCGGGTTCCGCCAACGTGGTCGAAACCATAACCGAGGTCAATACCCAACATACCGATCATCGGCAGGAAGATGCGGACCCCTACCCCAGCCGAACGCTTGATTTCAAAGGGGTTGAAATCACGGATATCGGCCCAGGCATTACCTCCTTCCAGGAATGCCAGGAAGAAGATGGTGGAAGTGGGCTGCAACATCAAGGGGTAACGGAGTTCCAAAGTAAATTTGTCATACACCCGACCGGCATAGACTCCGTCTTCCATCGGTGTCAACGAATAGTTTTCGTAGCCACGCAGACCGATGATTTCCGATCCGTAGGAGTTATAACCGGACATACCGTCCCCTCCGACCTGATAGCCTTCAAAAGGAGAATAGCCCAAATTGCGGTTATATGTACCCAAGTATCCGAACTGTGCCCGGGTCATCAACACCAGGTCGCCGATGAGTTTCGTATAGAGCGTACCTTTGAAGGTCCATTTGTGGTACTCGATCCAACGGTAACGCTGCTGGTCTGTCATGTTCTTGTAGTCGGTCGTTTCCGGACGGAATGCAGAATAGGGAGGCGTCAGCTGCAACGAGAGCAGGAAATCAGAACCTTCACGAGGGTAGATCATCTGGTCGGTTGAATTGCGGCTCAAGGAGATCTTGTAACTCAGGTTATGGGAGACACCATTGCTGAACAAGAAGTTGTAGTTCCAGTCGTGGAGGTTGTATGTCTGCCATGACAATTCGTGGTACAGCACAAAATAGTTGTCCGGCCATTTGAGACGGCTGCCCAAACCGGCCGCCACCCCATAGACTTCAAAATACTCGTCCGTGTTCTGATAGAGATAATAGGAGTTGGTCTGACGGCTGTAGTAGCCGGTCAGGTTCAACGAGGTCGGCTTCTTACCAAAGAGCCAAGGCTCCATAAAGCTGGCTGACAAAGCCGTATAATAGGTACCGTTGGTCTGGAAGCGGAAAGAGAGGGTCTGTGCATCACCCAGCGGCACCGGCTTCCAGGCTCCCTTGTCAAACAGGCGGCGGATGGAGAAGTTGTTGAAACTTACCCCAACGGTCCCCACAAAGGAGTAACCGCCCCATCCCCCGGAAAGTTCCAGTTGGGAGTTGGGTTTTTCTGCCACGTTGTAAGTAATGTCAACCGTATTGTTCTTCTGGTTGGGAATCACGGCAAAACCTTTGGACGGGTCCATGGCATGCTCCGGATCGAAGTGGCCCATGGACGAGATTTCCCGGATGGAACGTTCCAGCAGGGACTGGCTGTACAAGTAGCCCGGACGGGTGAACAACTGCCGGCGGACCACCCGTTCGTTGGTGATGGTGTTCCCGCTGATGATGATGTTGTTGAACGTAGCAGGCTTGCCTTCGATCATCCGCAGTTCCACATCCACAGAGTCTCCTTCAATATTGATTTCTACAGGATTGACACTGAAGAAAAGATAACCCTGGTCCTTGTACAGCGAAGACACATCCATTTCCATCTTACGGCCGTCACCGTAGAGACGTTTCTGCAGGGTAACCACATCATAGATATCCCCTTTGGCAATTTTCAGCACGCTGTTCAAGTCTTCTTCGGTGTACAGGGAGTTTCCGGTCCAGGTAATGTTCCGGAAATAATAACGTTGGCCTTCATCGATGACAAAATGAATCCCGAGACGGTCATCCTCCACATAATAAATGGAGTCCTTGACAATGCGGGCATCCCTAAAACCGGCTTCACTGAATACATTCAGCATGGCCTGCTTGTCCTTGACATATTCGTCTTCGTTGAATTTCTTCGGCTTGAAGAGGCTCCGCAAACGGCGGTCACTGGTCTTTTTCATGGCGGCCACCAACTTCCCTTCCTCAATGTTGTTGTTGCCTTCAAAAGTAATGGTACGGACTTTGACCTTTGGTCCTCTGTTCACCTCAAAAAGCACCTGGACAGCATTGGAAATCATGGTATCACGCCGTTGGATCACATCAACTTCCGCCTTGATAAAACCTTTTTCCTTGTAGTAGTCCTTGATGACTTCCATGTTGGAACGGACCATGTATTCTGAAATGGCGGCACCCCGTTTGAGATTCATCCGTTCACGCAGGTCCGACTGCTCCGAGTTCTTTACCCCACGGAAACTCCAACGGGAAACACGCGGACGCTGCTGCAGATCCAGACGGAGGTAAGCCGTATCCCTACGGGCCGAAAGCGAATCAATGTACAGGGCGATATCTGAAAAATAGGATTGTTGCATGGAAATGCGGCGCAAACCGTCAGACACATCCATACTCGGAAGCACGACAGATTGCCCCACCTTCAGTCCGGACAAAGCGAGAATCTGATCGGGACTCAAGTATTTCATCCCAGTAACTTCAATTCCGCCAATCACATAACGTTGCGGTCGTTCATAACTGACCACCACATCATTGGACTTGCCACCCTCCGTTTCCTGCGAAAATGCAAAAATCGGGGACAGCAACAAACACAACGTCAGAATCGCTCTAATTTTCATTGGATCTGTATCTGCTTTTTCGTAAAAACCTGCAAATATACACTTATTTCTCGATTATTTGTTCACCTGTCAGACCAAATCGACGTTTTCTGGTCTGAAAATCAAGAATTGCCTTTGCCAAGTCGGCTTTGCGAAAATCAGGCCAAAGCACATTGGTGAAGTAAAATTCCGTATAGGCACACTGCCACAGCAGGAAATTGCTGATGCGCTGTTCTCCGCTGGTACGAATCATCAGATCGGGATCCGGAATACCGGCCGTTGCCAGCAGGGACTCCCAGAGAGCCGGAGTCAGCTGCGGTTGCGGCGCCGAGTTCCGGGCAGCTTCTGCACACAAGGCACCGTACTTTTCAGCGGCCTGCAACAAGTCCCATTTCCCACTGTAACTCAAGAAGATGATCAATGTCAATCCGGTATTGGCTGCTGTTTCTTCTTCCGCCAGACGGATCTGGTCCAGCAACGAGGGTTCCAGACGACTCAAGTCGCCGATGACCCGGAAACGGATGTTGTTTTTCTGGAAAGTCGGTTTCTCATCCAACACCGCCTTTGCCATCAGTTTCATCAGCCCTTTGACTTCGGTCTCGGGACGGTTCCAATTTTCTTCCGAAAAAGCGAAGAGACTCAGATAGCGCACACCGGCTTGTACCGCATATTCACAACTTTCCCGTACGCTGTCTGTTCCGGCACGGTGTCCGAAAAGACGTTCCATACCCCGCTGCTTTGCCCAACGGCCATTTCCATCCATAATAATGGTGATGTGGGTCGGCACTTTGCCTTCGGCTACCGTATTGATGGTTGTTTCACTCATATAAAAAATATCCAATTGGTTTATTGTTCGTTTACAGCATATCGCCGGTCCATTCCCCAGAATAGTTTTTCCTGCAATGCGGAAATGAATTCATCTCCGGACAGGGATACCCTGCGCAAGGAGAATGGTGCCCGGGTCACCTCCAGGACAGCACCTTCCGGGAAAGGCACCGAACGGTTATCCGCCGTCAAGGCCACCTCGCTGGTTCCGGCACGAAGCGAGAGACGCACCCGAATCCGGGACGTATAGGGAACAATGAGCGGACGGACATTCAGATTATGGGGAGCAATGGGAGAGAGGATGATGCCTCCAGTGCCGGGAAGCAGGATCGGTCCTCCGACGCTCAAGGAATAGGCGGTCGATCCGGTCGAGGTCGAAATCAGGAGTCCATCCGCCTGGAAAGGAGGAAGTTCTGCTTCGTCTATGGTCAGATGGACGCCCATCATCTGGGGACGATGGCGTTGCAGGGAGATTTCATTGAGGGCATAGGGATACAAGGATCCGATGGCCACAGAAGCGTTCACCTGCAGCAAAAACCGCTCATCGATCCTGTAATTTCCATGAAGCAGTTCCTTGACCCATCGGGTATCATCCGCCGATTGGGCCAACTGGACCGTAGTCAGGAACCCCAGATGGCCAAAATTGATACCGGCTACCGGGATGTTCCGGTCCTGCACCCAGGTCATGGCTGCCAGAAAAGTACCGTCTCCACCCAACGACAAGAACAGGTCGGTATCGACCGGCAGATGGTCGGGTGTTTCCACCGGCCAGGTAAGGGACAACAACCCCAGTTCCTGGAAAACAGCCTGCAATTCACCGCAGCAGAGCAATTCAACCGGATAACCGGTGAGGGTCTCCACAAGGGTTTTCAAACGAGGGAACCACAAGCGTTCGATCTGTTTTCCGTACAACGCTACTTTCATCGCAAGTGTTTTTTAAGGAATTTATCTTACAAAGATGTATTAAATTTCTCAGCTATTGTATATTTTTGTACAAAAAAATTCCAGTTATGACTCGACTCAGTGTAAATATCAACAAAATCGCCACCCTTAGAAATGCCCGCGGAGGCAACCTGCCCAACGTATTGAAAGCCGCCTTGGACTGCGAACGTTTCGGAGCAGAAGGTATCACCGTCCATCCCCGTCCTGACCAACGGCACATCCGCTACCAGGATGTGTACGATCTGAAACCGGTGCTGACCACCGAGTTCAACATCGAGGGCAATCCCATCCCCGAGTTCATGGACCTTGTCCTGGAGATCCGCCCGGCTCAGGTCACATTGGTCCCGGATGCGGAAAATGTACTGACATCCAACGCAGGATGGGACACCAAGACCTACCGTGAAAAGCTCAAGGACATCTGCAGCCGTCTCAAGGCAGCCGGCATCCGTCCCTCCATCTTTGTGGATCCTGACCCGGAAATGGTCCGTTACGCGGTAGAAACCGGATGTGAACGGGTCGAATTGTACACCGAAGCCTATGCCAGCGGCTATCAAGCCGACCGGGAAGCGGCCATCGCTCCCTATGTACGTGCCGCCGAAGCCGCCCGGGAAGTCGGTCTGCAGCTGAATGCCGGCCACGACCTGAACCTGGACAACCTGCGCTACTTCCGTCAGAACATCCCTTACCTGGCCGAAGTATCCATCGGACACGCCCTCATTTCCGATGCCCTGTACCTGGGATTGGAACAGACAATCCGCGAGTACCTGAACCGTTTGGCAGAATAATGAAGCGTTATCAAAAAAAACACCTATCTTTGTGGCTTTGAAAAGTTAAAATAAGCATTAAAAAAATGAAAAAGAGTTTCTTCTCATGGGCCTTGTGCAGCGTCCTGCTCGTTGCCGCTGTAGCTTGCAACACCCCTGCACAACAAAACCAAAACGTAATCGATCCTGTTCAAAAAACCTTCTCCGCTACAGGTGAAATCGTTTACATCCAAATGGATACGCTGATCAACAACTACGACATGTTCAATGATCTGCGTTCCCAACTGGAAAACAAATTCAATTCCATCCAAACCGAATTGAACAAGAAAAGCCGTGCTTTCGAAAACGATGTGAAGGATTTCCAAGAAAAGATGAACAAAGGTCTGCTGACCCGCTCACAAGCAGAAGCCCAACAAAACGAATTGTTGAGCCGTGAACAGGAACTCCAGCTCTTCACCCAACAAAAACAAATGGAAATGGCGGAAGAAGAAAGCGTTATGGTCAACCGCGTCATGGATGCCATCAAAACGTATGTGGCTTCCTACAACGAAACCCATCAATATGCCCTGATTCTGACCACCTCCGTTACCTCCAACATCGTATTGGCCGGTGACCCGAGCCGCGACATCACCCAAGATGTACTGAAAGGTCTGAACGAAGCATATATCAAGAACCGCAACAAATAGTCCAGTTTGAAAATAGCCCTACTGTCTTGCTTTTACCCCTATCGAGGAGGTATTTCCCAGTTCAACGCCTCACTGTTCCAAGAACTGGGCAAGACCCATTCAGTGGCTGCTTTCAACTTCAAACGCCAATACCCTGACTTTTTGTTTCCGGGGAAGACGCAATTTGTAACCCCTGATGATGAGGCCGTAGCCATAGCGAGTACCCCGCTGCTGGATACGGCCAATCCTTTTTCCTACATCCGTACGGCCAAGGCCATCCGCGCCTGGGGACCGGATCTGCTGGTAATGCGCTACTGGATGTCGTACTTTGCTCCCTCCCAAGGATGGGTAGCCCGTCACATGGGACCCCGCTGCAAAGTGATTTCCATCGTGGACAACGTCATTCCCCACGAGCCCCACTTCTTTGACAAGCCCCTGACGCGCTGGTACCTGCACGGGAACGACGCCTTCATCACCCTCTGTGATGCGGTCAACCAGGACCTCAAAGCCCTGCATCCCGATGCGCGGTCCATCGTCTCCCCTCACCCGCTCTACGCCCATTTCGGCGACCGCCTTCCGCGCGAACAGGCACAACAGACCCTCGGGCTGGACCCCGACAAACGCACCCTGCTGTTTTTCGGGCTGATCCGGGAGTACAAAGGGCTGGACCTGCTGCTGGAGGCCATGCATCACCTGGATGAACGCTATCAGCTGATCATCGCGGGCGAACCCTACGGAAGCTTTGACAAATACGAACGGCTCATCCGGCAATACGGGCTGCAGGATCGGATCCTGGCCCATCTTTCCTACATTCCGGATGCCCGCGTAAGTCCCTATTTCTCTGCCGCCGACCTGTGTGTACTCCCCTACCGGAGTGCAACCCAGAGCGGCATCAGCTCGGTAGCCTATCACTTTGAAGTTCCGATGGTCACCACAGACGTGGGAGGACTGCGCGAAACCATTGCAGACCGCAACACCGGCCTGGTGGTTCCCCCCAATGACCCCAAAGCCATCGCAGAAGCCATTACCCGCTACTTCGAGCATCCGACCCTGCGCGAGCAACTGGTCCAAGGCATCCTCCAGGAAAAACAACGCCTCTCCTGGAGCCAGTTCTGCGACCGCCTCATTGAATTGTATCATACCTTATAAATAACGTCATAAATAACGTCCCTTATGAAATCGTTGACCCAAACCGCATTTGAATTTCCGAAACAAACCCGTGTATACAACGGAAAAGTTCGTGATGTCTATACCATTAACGATGACCTGATGGTCATGGTTGCTACGGACCGTATCTCTGCCTTTGATGTGGTCCTGCCCAAAGGAATTCCCTACAAAGGACAAGTACTGAATCAGATTGCCTCCCTGTTCCTGGACAACACCTCTGACATCGTTCCGAACTGGAAAATTGCCTCTCCGGACCCGATGGTCACCGTCGGCTACCGCTGCGAATCCTACCCCATCGAAATGATCGTCCGCGGTTACCTGACCGGCAGCTCCTGGAGAACCTACCGCAGTGGACAACACGAAATCTGCGGCATTCAGATTCCGGACGGTATGCGTGAACACCAAAAATTTGATCACCCCATCGTCACCCCGACCACCAAAGCGGAAATTGGAGAACACGACGCCGACATCTCCCGCGAAGAAATCATCGCCCGCGGCCTGGTCAGCGAAGAAGAATACAACGAACTGGAACGGATCTCCCTGGCACTCTTCCAACGTGGCAGTGAAATGGCAGCCGAACGTGGACTGATTCTGGTGGATACCAAATACGAATTCGGAAAACGCAACGGACAGATTTACCTGATTGACGAGATCCACACCCCGGACTCCTCACGTTATTTCTATGCCGAAGGCTACCAGGAACGTTTTGACCAAGGACTCCAACAAAAGCAACTGTCCAAGGAATTTGTTCGGGAATGGCTGATGGACAACGGCTTCAGCGGACAAGAAGGACAAAAGCTCCCTGAAATGACGGACGAAATCATCCGCTCGATCTCCGACCGTTACATTGAATTGTACGAAAACATCACAGGCAAGACCTTCGTCAAAGCCGAATACGGGGACAACGTCTACGAACGCATCGAAGCCAACGTCAAAAACCTGCTTGCCCGTCTATGATACGCAAGTTCTGCATCATTTCCTGTGCCTTGCTCCTGCTGGCGAGTCAGCCGGTGATTCGCGCACAGGAATTTGTTCCGACACCCGTTACGGTCTCAACCGAAAAGGTTCGGGTAAAAGGTACGCTGTTCTATGTACACAAAGTACTGAAAGGGCAAACCCTCTTCTCCATCGGAAAAGCCTACAACGTCAGCCTGGATGAAATCCGCAGAAACAACCCGGCCCTGGCCGACGGATTGAAAGCCGGCAGTCTGCTGTACATTCCCGTGGAAACCACCGCTCATTTTGAAACGGAACAGCCCCTTACCGAAAACCAACCGGCAGCAGCGACACAACCCGCGCAGCAATCTGCCGGAACTCCGCAACCCACTGCAACTCCACAATCGGCTGCGACTCCGCAGTCTGCTGCAACTCCGCAACCCGCTCAAGACACCCTGCCGCAACAATCCCGGCCGGTGATTCCTCAATCGGCCACCGATCCGCAACAAGAACTGAAACAAGAACAGGAGCCGGAGTTTTCTGAAAAAGAAATGCGGCGCCGATTCAAGAAACACACGGCCAAATGGTACGAGACCCTGGAAGACATTTCCGAAAAGTACGGAGTGCCGACGCAAGCCATCTATGACCTCAACCGGCTGAGCAGCAAAGAACTCAAACGCCGTCAGGTACTTTACATCCCCGACATGGACTACCTGGCACAATGGCAACGCAAGCAACAGCAGGCCCAAAGTGACAGCCTCACCATAGCACCGGAACAGTTGTTCCCGAGCGTACCGGTCCCGGATATCGGGCTGTACCCGGAACGCAGGCATACCGGTATCATCTCCCTGATCCTGCCGTTCCACTCACAGAACGGCATTCACTCCAGCAACATCAGCCAGATGGACTTCTTCTCAGGTTTCCTGTTGGGGATGAAACACATGGAGCAAGAGGAAGGAATCCGGGAATTCAGGCTCAACGTCGTGGACTTGGGCCAATACCTTTCGCCGGAAGAAATGATCTATGCCGGTGTACTGGAAAACAGTGAACTGATTGTCGGACCGGTTTCCTATACGGATCTGAACATTGTCGCTTCTTTTGCTCAGCTGGAACAGATCCCGATTGTGTCCCCGCTGGACAGCAAGGCTGATACACTGTTGGAAGGCAATCCCTATCTGTTTCAATTCCCGGCCAACACCCAGGACCTGAGTGACCAGGTGCTGCGCCGGCTCACCGTAGCTGACAGTGCAAAAGTTACCCTGGTCTATGAACGGGGCACCCGTCACAGCCCGTTGGTCCAACACAAATTCGATGAGCTCAACCGTCTCAACATCCCCTTTGACTCCCTGACTTACGGGATTCTGGAGGGACGCGGCATTGATGTCATGCTGGCGGAAAAAGCCCATCCCAGGGCATCGAACCAATTTGTGGTGGCCTCCGAGAGTGAGGCATTTGTCTCCGATGTCCTTCGGAACCTGCACCTGATGCGCGGAACCGGCATCCCGGTACGGGTTCGGCGTCAATATGATCTTCTTCACATTATCCCGCCTTCAGTGTCCGG
>CALCYB010000062.1 GCA_937906485.1 uncultured Rikenellaceae bacterium | reverse complement strand
CTCTGCCGGATGTCAGCACCCTTGAATTCGAACGCCAGGTACTGTCCTCAACCGCCATCATGCCCTCTGTAGAAGGTACCGCCAGCTCACCGGCATTCGGCCACATCTTCCAAGGTGGCTATTCAGCCGGCTACTACTCCTACAAATGGGCAGAAGTGCTCGAAGCAGACGCCTTCTCCCTCTTCAAGGAAAAAGGCATCTTCAACCAGGAAGTCGCCCAATCCTTCCGTGACAACATCCTCTCCGCAGGGGGCGCCCAAGACGCTTCGGTCATCTACCGCAACTTCCGCGGTCACGATCCCGAACCTGAAGCCCTGATGCGCAAACTGGGACTGAAATAGTTACAGAAGAACCCACAGAAAAGAGACCAAAACGTCGTTCCGAACGGCCAATTGGTCTCTTTTTTTTGTCACATAAAAAATGGTTCGTACATTTATCACAGGTAAACTGAACCTTTGTAAAAATGACGATGCGCACCCGATACCTCTTCCTGATCTGCCTTTCCTTGCTGGAAATCTTCTCTGCCGCAAATCTTACGGCTCAAAACCTGTCCATGACCTCTTCCGGGAAAGTCGAACTACAACCTAACGACATGGATGCCACCGCCTATTACCCCCTGAAAGACCAGAACGACGAACTCTGTGCGCTGATCAAAGTACGCCTCACCAATGAACTCAAATACCCGTTGGTCCTGGAAAACGGAGCCCTCGGCGTCAGCAAACGGGAAGAACGGCCCAATGGTGAGATCTGGTTCTGGGTTCCCTACCGCACCAAGAACCTGTTCTTCTCCAGCAAAGGCTACGCACCCGTGGAGCCCATTCCGGTCCAACTGACCATGGGAAAAGTATATCGCATCACCCTGGATAACGAGCCCTTTGTGCCAGATGTCATCATCAAAGAAGTTCCGGTTACAGTATATGTAGCAAACCCGGAACAGGCGGTGGGTCCCAACCTGTTCATTGAAATCAACATGGGGCTCAATATGAGCAACAAGCCAAAGTTCGAAAACTTGGGAAATGTTTCCTTTGGGGATCTCTCCTCCGGAGACCTGTTCAATGACATGACCCAAGGAGACTACTCCTATAGTACCCTGGGAGTGTCAATCGGTTACCAGTGGAACAGATGGGGCGCCTACCTGTCCGGTCTTTGGGGCACAATGCACAATGAACTCGGTCTGATCATCGGACCAAATTACACCATACCGGGAGAACGATTGAACTACCAGCTCTATGCTGGGGGCGGTTTCATGAAAACACAAGACAGCACCAATTGGTTAGGCGATCTCGGTATCCGTGCCACACCTGGCCCGCTGCTCTCGAAATATAAGATTCTCACCCTCTCTTTAGGCTTCAAGTTCGGCGCCTCTTACTTTGCCCCCACCTTTGGAGTCGGCCTCAATTTCGACTTGTAAAAAACCGCCGCAGAAATCAGTTTTTCATGCCCAACCCCTAGTCTGTGGGTCATTGCTGGTCGACATCACAGGAGGTCGGTTGCTCAGAATGCTCTCTTGACGCGTTTTCCCTGCCCAACCCCTCGCAAAACCATAGGGTTGGTTGCTCAGAACACACTCTAGGGCTGTTTTCCATGCCAAACTCCTTGGCGGGCCAGTGAGAACGGCACCAGGATAGCAAATGGCACCAAGATAGCAAATGGTGCTAGGATGAGTGCCTATCTTACATGTCTAAAAGACTAAACCAATCCCGACGGTAGGCACAAAGTAGCCTGCTCCCACTTTGCAGCTGACCGATAGGTTCACGACAGAGAAGACTTTAACTCGCAAACCAACATCTGCCAGGAAAGATGTTTTCAACTCGCCTTTGATGACACCGACTCCGGCAAAGAACTGCATATTCCATCGTTCATAGACGGGTCCGACGGTAACGGCAAAGTCCCCATATTCCAAGCCATAGAGACCTGTAAGATAACCGCCCCAATGACCCGACAGATAACCAAGGGTACCACCATATAAATTGGCGGAAAAATTCCGAACAAGAGGATCGGACTCAAAGCCTACTGCACCATTAAATTCAACAACAAACAGTCGTTGGGATTGCGGCTTGGGCGAGTCTTGGGTCGTTCCTTGAAGAGAATATGCCTGCTGTTGTTGTGCAGGTCCCTCTACAAAGGATCCCGCACCACTACCAGCGCCGACCCGAGTTCCAGTCCCAGTACCCGCACCACTACCAGCGCCGATCTGAGTTCCAGTTCCAGTCCCAGTACCCGCACCACTACCAGCGCCCGTACCACTACCAGTTACTACGTCGGTACTGGTTTCCAGTTGCCGGGTAAGGACCTGACGCTGGTTATGTTCTATCGTGATTTCTTCTGTAATGGTGCGATAACCGGGCATTCGGATTACCACCTGATGGGAGCCGACCAACAGTTGGCAGACTTTGGGTGTTGTTCCCAGAAGCGTTCCATCGATCCATATTTCAGCATTGGCCGGTTTGGATTCTATGGACAAAATACCATACAAGGGGACAGGAGCTCCTACACGATGGGATGAGGTTTCTCCGATCTGCACAGAGAAGGAAACACTTTGGGACTGATGACCGGTCTTGCGGGCCTCCAGTACATGACTGCTACGTGTTCCGACATGTCCGGTCCACGATCCGATCCCTCGGAATTCATTGTCCAGCCAGATTTCGGCTTGGGGATCTTCACTGATGCAGGTTACCGTTGCAAACTGCGCATCCAGCACCAGGTGCACGTCCTGAACCAGTCCGTTGCCAATCACCTCAACTCGCTCGGAAACAGCCCCATAATCTTGTTTCTGCATCCGGACGGCAACTTGGCCTTTGACAAACTTCTGGTCGGTCTGGACAGGAGTGGTCCCCAAATACACCCCGTCAACAAAGACCTGGGCACCTTCGGGTTCACTGGT
>CALCYB010000061.1 GCA_937906485.1 uncultured Rikenellaceae bacterium | reverse complement strand
CAAGGAAAAGGAAAACTGACCATCTCGTTCAACAACGACGAGGAACTGCAGGCTTTTCTGGGTGCACTCAACGGCTCAAATCCCGTCTGATCCCCCGTGCGCGGACTGATTCTCCTTTTCTTCTGCCTGCTGCTGGGGGCCATGGCCAATCCGGTTGCTGCGCAATTCCGTGACTTGAACCAAGGCAACAACGGTTGGGACAGCAGCAACCAGACCACCACCGAGGACGGCAACTCCGTCCCCGTTACCCGCAACTTCTCCTTGAAGACCTATTTCCGGGGCTTGGCCCACAAAGACACCATCCCGGTCAATCACTTGTTTTTCGGATCCATGGTGCTGCCCGGCTCCGCCCAGATCTACAACCAGGACTATTGGAAACTGCCCATCCTGTACGCAGGTGTCGGTGGAATGATTTACGGGGGACACTACTACAACAAAGCCTACCACCAAAGCGGTTCCACAGACGACCTGATGTTGCGCAATGCCTTCATTGCCGGATCGGCCCTGCTTTATTGGGGATCGCTGCTGGACGGGGTCGTTTCCTACGAAGGCGCACCCTTCCCGAGTCCAGGAAAGGCCGCCTTGTACTCGGCCCTGCTGCCCGGTCTGGGACAGGCTTACAACGGTGATTACTGGAAGATTCCGATTTTCTACACCGGATTTGTCATTTCCGGATATGCCTGGAACTACAACGGCAAACTCTACAAACGCTACAAAAACCTGTACAACCAGGCGACCACCGAAGACGGTGGCTACACCGGACACGAATCTGTTGAAAATCTGAAGCACTACCGCAACTCGTTCCGCCGCTATCGGGACTACTCCGTGCTGGCGACAGTCGCCATCTATGTGCTGCAGATCATTGATGCCAATGTATTTGCGATGATGCATGATTTTGAGGTCACCGATGATTTGAGCCTGCAGGTCGGTCCCTCCATCATCGAACCCATCACCATCCCCAACCAATACCAGTTCACCATGAACCCGGCCACCTCCAGTCTGGGGATGCAGGTGCGTCTTGAATTCTAATGTGAAACTTATCCATTTTCATGAAAGTATATCAGAAACTCCTCCTATGTTGCTGCCTTGTGAGCAGTGTGAATTACGCCACAGCCTTCGCCCAGAGCGAAGAAACGGCCATACAGACCGAAGAAACAACCGTACAGACCGACGAAGCAACCGCACAGACCGACGAAGCAACCGCACAACTTGAAGCAAGCGTCTCCGACAGAAGGGATCCCAGCTGGTTTGCACGAATCTTCACCCCGAAGAAAACCCGGATGCGTCATCAGATCGACTCCTTGCTCCGGCTCACCGACTCGCTCCAGAACCAACTGGCCATCTCCAACTCCGAGCTTTACATGATGGAAGCGGCCGACTCCCTTATGAATGCCGAAGCCATCAATCCGGGCGGTTTTGACCTGACCGATGATCAAGCCCTGGAAGTGAGCCAACCGGCGGACATGGACTCCCTGCTGGCTGTGTGGTATGAACAGAAAAACCTCACGCTGGAAAACAAAACCGGCCTGGACCTGGACACCGCCCGACTGACCTCCAACATCCCGGACTCGGTCTTCGTGGAACGGCTTTACCGGATGAATTCCTTCATCTCCATACCGTACAACAACGTCGTACGGAACATGTTGATTTATTATACCGAGAAGATCCCCAACACCGCCCAAGTGGTTCTGGGTCTGGCGCCCCACTACATGCCGCAGTTTGAAGAGATCTTCGATGCCTATGACATGCCTGTCGAACTGGCTGCCATGGCCATCATTGAATCCGCCCTCAACCCGAAAGCGGTTTCCAGAGCCCGAGCCAAGGGAATGTGGCAGTTCATGTACTCTACCGCCCTTCGCTACAACCTGACCATCAACTCCTTTGTGGATGAACGATACGATCCGATCAAGGCTGCGGATGCTGCTGCCCGCTACTTGAAAGACTCTTATGAAATCTTCGGAGACTGGATGCTGGCCATCGCTTCCTACAACTGCGGAGCCGGCAACGTCAGCAAAGCCATTCGCCGCAGCGGGGGATCCAAGGACGTTTGGGCCATCTATCCGTTCCTTCCTCGGGAAACCCGGGGCTACATTCCCTCCTTCATCGCTGCCCTTTACCTGCTGGAATACTACGACGAACACAACATCACCCCGAAAAGTATTCCGATGCCGCCCCACCTCGACACATTGCACATCAACAAAATGCTGCACTTTGACCAGGTGGCCCACTACACCGGCATGACCAAGGATGAATTGCGCAGCTTCAACCCCCAATACCTGCACGACATCATCCCGGGCGCCGAGAAAGAATACATCCTCCGGATTCCCTACAACTATACAGCAGCCTTTGTGGACCACGAACAGGAAATTTACAAATACAAGGATTCGGTCTATTTCAACCCGGCAGCCATCAAGCTCATCAAAGAGACCGGCTCCACCTCCGCTACCCGCATTGTCCACACCGTCAAGAAAGGGGAAACCTTGAGTCACATCGCCTTGAAATACGGGGTACGGGTATCTGACCTGCAACGTTGGAACAACGTCCGCTCCAACATCCGTGTCGGACAGAAGATCGTAGTCTACCGCAATGGTGGTCCGAGCAGTTCCTCTTCTTCTTCCAGCGGCAACGTAAAAACCTCCGTTTCAAACGGCTATATCATCTACACCGTCAAGAAAGGGGACAACTTATGGGACATCGCCAAGAAATTCCCCGGCGTGAGTGCCAACAACATCATGAAGCTCAACAACCTGTCCAACAAATCCAAGATTTACCCGGGCATGAAGCTCAAGATCAAGAAGGCCCAATAGCGTACTGCAGCTGGATCTGAAGCTGTGAACGACGCTGAGATCTGGCCCGCACCAACCCCGTCAGGCTCCAGGCTCCCATCAGGGAGCAGCCATGACGGGGTTCGTATTTGAGGTAAGCGGACAGGTTGATTCCTTCCCCATACAAGGCCGGAAACGAGAAAGTTCCGGGCAGGGAGCGCTGGTACAGATAGATCCGGTCATCCCACTGGGCCACCCGATATCCGGTAACAGAACCGCTCATCTCCCAACTGCCCGATCGGGAAAAACGCGCTGCCTTTCCAGAGCAACCCAACTGCAGTCCCACAGCCCTTCCCCATTCCTGACACCAGACACTGCCCACCTGCAGTTTGGCAAATCCGACCACGGGCAAACGCTCACCCGAAAAGCGGCCTGCCAGTTGCAGGCGCAGGCTTTTCTTCTCTTGTTCCGCTGCCGGATCCTT
>CALCYB010000060.1 GCA_937906485.1 uncultured Rikenellaceae bacterium | reverse complement strand
CACCCGGCTGGAAATGGCGGTGCGCAACAAGATTCATGCTGCCCGCTCGGTGTTGGAGCGGATGGAGCAGCGGATGGAGACGGTGGCCCGGGTCCGGATATCGGCGGAACGTTCTTGCCTGGAACTGTTGAACCATCGTCTGGAGCGGGGCAATCCGATGTACCTGTTGGATCAGGGATATGCTCTGGCCATTCACCAGGGCCGACGGCTCAGGCAGGCGGAAACCCTTAGCCCGGGGGACTTGGTTGACCTGCTGCTGGGCAAGGGCGTTGCCCATTGCCAGGTGCTGGATGTGGAACAAATCAAGAAATAAGACCATGAAGGAAGAAACAATAAATTATGAGACTGCTCTCCGGGAACTGGAAAGCCTGGTCAAGCGGGTGGAGGATCCGGACCGCTCTTTTGAAGAGGTGATGGAAGACATCCGTCGCGGACGGGAGTTGGTGGCCCTCTGTAGGGAGATGCTTCGTGTGAAAGAGGAGGAAATGTTATGAAAACCCTATGGCGATGTTGGTTGATCGGGTGTCTGTTGCTCCTGTTCGCTATGCAGGAATCCATGCTGGCCCAGGATCGGACCCATGCGCCGGCAGCGAAGTCCGGTGTTGTGGAAACGGATTCTCTGCCTGACAACCTGCGGCAATTGTTGCTGGTCACGACCAGTCCTTTGTTTCAGGATCCGAATGCTCCCCGTTTTGTGATGGTGGACCGCAGTGGTCAGTACCTGTTCGGTATCGGGGGGTATGTGAGCGCGAATATGTTCTATGATTTCAACCGGATGCGTGAACTGGGCTTTACGGTAAACGACATACCGATGGATGACAGTCCTTATTTGAGGTCCCAATACCTGGGGATGGACATGTCCCAGTCGCGTCTGTTTTTCCGGCTGCTGGGGGATCTGTCCATCGGTCGGGTCAATGCCTATCTGGAAACGGACTTCAGTGGGGCTTCCGGGGCCTTGTTGCTCAAGCATGCCTATATTTCCATCCGTCACCTGACCTTGGGGAAAACCTATTCCTATTTCAGTGACCAGGTGGCACCGGCCACCATCGATCCAGAAGGACCGGTCTCTTCAACGGTCCGGATGGTGCCGCTGCTGGGCTACCGTTATGTGTTCGGCGGGCATTATCTGCTGGCCGCCTCGTTGGAATTCACTTCTTCGACCATGGCTACCTACTACCAGCCGGAAAGCGGACAGGTGGTCACGGAAATGGTCTCGCAACGCTTTCCCGATCTGCCGCTGTCCTTTTCCTATACGGACCATAACTGGCACGTCTTCTTTGCATGGAACAACCGGGTGGTGACGCATCCGACCTGGGATGATTTCCGGATGCGGTATGCCTATGCTGTTCAGCTCAATGCCCGTTACCAGTTTTCTACCTCTGAGCGGTCCCGGCATCGGTTCTATGCACAAGGGGTCTATGCGGACGGCATGGGAGACTGCATCTTGGATCTGGACGGAGAGGGCATGAATCTTTGGGTGAGACCGGATTTCAGCCGCGTGAACATAATTCCGGCCTATGGTGTGATGGCCGGCTATGAGTTTTCTTACGGAAAGCACACCGCCAGTTTCCTGTATTCCCGTACCCAGGTGCTGGGAAACTATGACTTTGCGGATGCCCTGTACCGCAGTGGTGAATATGCCTCCGCCACGTATGTATGCGATCTGATCGAGAATGCCGTCGTGGGCATTGAGGGCATTTGGGGCCGTCGCACGCTGATGGACGGCAAACGGGGCAATGATGTTCGAATCAATTTACTTTTGCGCTATGATTTTTGATAAAGATCCCTATTTGGAACCGTACATCCGGGTCATTTCCCGGCGTTATCAGGAAGTTGTCCGAAAAGGTCAGGAATTGGCCGGATATGGCAACTTGCTGAAAGACCGGGTCAACAATCACCTTTACTACGGGGTGCATCGGGAAAGGAACGAACGGGTATTCCGGGAATGGATGCCCAATGCCGTCTCGTTGTACCTGATTGGAGAATGCAACGGGTGGCGGGAGGACCCCGAGTATGCCTTCCGTCCGGTCGGAGGGGGGAACTGGGAATTGCGATTGCCTTTGCACAAGGCTCCGCACGGGATGCTGTTCCGTTGGTCGGCACATTGGCGGGGAGGCGGAGGAGAACGCTTGCCGGCTTATGCCACCCGTTGTGTGCAGGATCCTCGCACCAAGCAGTTTTCCGCCCAAATCTGGGATCCTGACCGTCCCTACCGGTGGAAACACGCTCAGCCCAAACGGGTGGAAAATCCGTTGATCTATGAGGTGCACATCGGCATGAGTGCAGAGGAAGGCGGGGTGGCTTCTTTCAGCCATTTCCGGCAGCATGTGTTGCCGAAGGTGATCGATTTGGGTTATAATACTTTGCAGATCATGGCTTTGCAGGAACACCCCTATTACGGGTCGTTCGGTTATCAAGTGGCCAATTTCTATGCCTTGAGTTCGCGTTTTGGAACACCGGACGCATTCAAGCGTCTGGTGGACGAAGCCCACAAAGCCGGGATTGCGGTGGTGATGGATGTGGTGCACTCCCATGCGGTGAAGAACGAGCAGGAAGGGTTGGGCTGTTTTGACGGGACTACCGGTCTGTATTTCCACGAAGGGGAGCGCGGGGAGCATCCGGCCTGGGGAACCCGGTGTTTTGATTATGGCAAGGAGCAGACGCTGTTTTTCCTGTTGTCCAACCTCAAATTCTGGCTGGAGGAATACCGTCTGGACGGATTCCGTTTTGATGGGGTGACCAGTATGATCTACCTGGATCACGGACTGGGGCGCTCGTTTGTCAATTACGAGCCTTATTTTGATGGAGGACAGGATGAGGATGCCCTGACCTATCTGGGGCTGGCCAACCGGTTGGTGCATGAGGTCAATCCGGATGCCATCACCATTGCCGACTGCCCCATCGCCCGCCCCCGGGCAGACAGTAGCCTGCTGGCCTGCAAGCTGAAGCGGGAGCTGGGCATGGCGGTTCTGCCCCACATGACCTGCCGCGACCGGAACCTGAACGCCACCAAAGCGTTGCTTTTGGGGCT
>CALCYB010000059.1 GCA_937906485.1 uncultured Rikenellaceae bacterium | reverse complement strand
AGTCCATTCAACTGGTGAAGAAGTTACAGTCATTACCAAAAAAGGTAAGAGAGTTACATATATAAAAAATAGAGTGACAAGTGTTGAGACAATTGTCCCAGAGGTTCCTAAAGATGAACCAAAAGATAAAGAACCAAAAGATAAACCAATTAATATTATGGAAGAAGAAAACACAGAGGATATGGAGAAAATGGCAGCTATTTTGCCGGGTGATAAGCCATATATGAAGACAGGAGTGGTGGAAACCTTTAAGAACAGAATCCCGTGGTTATTGTTGTTAATGGTATCTGCTGCTTTTACGGGAGCCATTATTACTTCTTTTGAGGAAGCGCTAAGTGTACATGCTGCACTGATTGCTTTTATTCCCATGCTTATGGGAACAGGAGGAAATGCAGGTGGTCAGGCAAGTGTAACGGTCATCAGAGGTTTATCCTTAGGAGAAATAGAATATAGGGATGTTCCGGGAGTAATCTGGAAGGAAGTCCGTGTTGCGGTATTGTGCGGTGTATGTCTTGCAAGTGCCAATTTTATGTGAAAGAATCGTTGTGAAAGGATTATCTTTGTCTGTATGAAAAAGATGACCTTTCTGACTGGCGCAGGAATCAGCGCTGAAAGCGGGATCCGGACTTTCCGGGACTCGGATGGCTTATGGGAACAGTACCCGGTAGAGGAGGTGGCCTCCATCGAGGGCTATTACAGGAATCCGTCCCTGGTGTTGGATTTTTACAATGCACGCCGCCGGCAGTTGCTGGAGGTGGAACCGAATGCAGCCCATCGCCTGGTGGCAGCCATGGAGCAACATTATCAGGTGACGGTGGTAACCCAGAATGTGGATGACCTGCACGAACGTGCCGGTTCTTCGGACATCATCCACCTGCACGGGGAGTTGTTGAAGGCTTGTTCAAGTCGGGACCCGGAAGATTCGCGTTACATCGAACCGATTGCTGCCGGTCAGCTCATCCGCCTGGGCGACAAAGCCGGGGACGGCTCCCAGCTGAGACCTTATATCGTCTGGTTTGGCGAGGCGGTTCCCCAGATCGAGCCGGCTGCGGCCGTGATTGCACAGACCGATATCCTGGTCATTGTCGGGACATCTCTGAATGTCTATCCTGCAGCGGGTTTGTTGCATTTTGCACCGAAGCAGGCGCAGATCTACCTGATTGACCCCAATCCGGTGCAGACGCACAGTTCCCGTCCCATAACGGTCATCGCAAAAGGCGCTGGAGCCGGTATGCAAGAGCTTTATGAGTTGTTGGCAGAATGAAGTTTCTGCTCGATGCGGTGATTGAGGATTACCACACAGGCAGCGATGATGATGATTGCCAGACCGATGGCGGTTTTGATGGTAAAGGGCTCTGCAAAAGCCCAGATGCCGATGAGTACGGCGGTAATGGGTTCCAGGATACCCAGGATGGAACTCAAGGTGGCTCCCACCAGTTTTACGGATTTGATCAGGGTGATGTTGGAAATGGCGGTTGCCGGGATGGCGATGCCCAGGATGTGCAGCCAGGTGGTTTTCTCACTGAAGGGGATCCAGGTGATACCTCCGGTAAACTGGCCGGTGATGATGAAGCAGATGGCGGCAAATCCCATGACGTAGCAGGTCAGGGGAGTGGATTCCACATCATCGAGCCGTTTGTTGCGCAGGCCGATGATGTAGATGGCATACGTCACCACCGAAAGAATGGAATAGACCAGTCCGCGTGTCAGATCACCCCCTTCCAGCCGGATGCCTCCGGAGGAGAGCAGGATGGCTCCCACAATGGAGAAGAGGATGGCTCCGATCTTGATCCAGGATTTCTTCTCATGGAAAAAGAGCATCATGATTGCCGCAACAATCAACGGATACATGAAATGAATGGTGGAAGAGGCCCCGCTGGTGATGTTCTGGAACGAAAGCAGCAGGGTAATCGACGTCAGTGCCCGGAAGACGGAGACGAACAGGGTCGGCAGGATGGCTTTCTTGGGCAGACGGAACGAGTTGCCGGCCAACAGCGCAAAAATCATCAGCACCAGAGTGCCGACCCCCCATCGGTAGGCCAGTACTTCAATGGCGGGATATCCTTCGTTCATCAGGACGACAGAAAAATACGGGGCCAATCCGAAGGTAAGGGAGGAGATGGCCGCCAGGGAAATCCCTATAATGTGTTTTCTATCATGATGATGGTTCATCTGTCAGATGTGTTCTGGGGTATTTGCCCGACAAATATAGCAAAAAATCAACGGGCATGTTCAAAAATTGCACGGACCATGTGGCGTTTTCTTCCGTAACCGTGCAGCCGTCCTACGGTGAAGCCACTTGTGCGCAGGGCCTGTTTGACGGATCCGCGGGCCGAGTAGGTTACCAGGGTGCAACCCGGGGCAGCGGAGTGGGCCAAGGTCTCAAAGACGGGTGTTTCCCACAGTTCCGGCTGGCTGCTGGGGGAGAATGCGTCGAAATAGACCACATCGATGGGTTGGCGGAAATGTTCGGGAGTCACCTCCAGAAAGTCGGCCTCTTCTTTGAGCAGGGTAAAACCCGGAGCGAGTTCGACCAACTGGTTCCAGGGGGCCCGGTGCAGGTCCTGCAGGAGTTCCGGATGATAGAGGTGTTCGGATTTGGGAAAGTTCAGGCACCCGTATTCGGCCTCCTCCAGCGGGTATTTCTCAAGGGTATGGAAAAGAAGATCGGGGGTGGGGATGCCTTGGGCCCTGAGGCGGATGTGCCGGTCCAGGGTCAGCAGGACATTGAGCCCCGTTCCAAATCCGTATTCGACCACATAAAGACATTTTTTTTCAGGATGGTCAGTGGATTGGGACCAATGCGCAAGGCGGTGTTCCAGGCCGGCCTGAAGAAAGACGTGCATGGATTCTTCGACGGCTCCGGCGTCCGAGTGATAGGTTTCTCCGAAGGTGTCGCTGTATAGTGTCGGGGAGCCATCTTCGCTCCAAATTAAAGTTCTCATAATTTTTCCTATATTTGCAGGTTATTGGAAAAATCCGATACAAAGGAATGAAATAATTGATGAACTAAATAATATTTATAAGAAAATGGCAGGGATTACTGGTATTTTAAAGAAATTGTTCGGTTCGAAAGCAGAGCGGGATATGAAGGCCATCAAGCCGATTCTTGAGAAGACGTTGGCTGCTTATAACCGGATAGACCAATTGAGTGATGATGCATTGCGTCAAGCTTCTCAGGATATTCGTGAAAAAATCCGTCAACGCGTGCAAGCCGACGAAGACCGGGTGGCCCAATTGCGTCAGCAGCTGGAAGATGTAAACATTCCGGTGGAACGCAAGGAAGAACTGGGGAATGAAGTGGACAAACTGGTCAAGCACATTGATGAACTGATTGAAGAGACCTTGAACGAGGTGTTGCCCGATGCCTTCGCCATCATGAAGTCCACGGCAAGACGCTTCAAGGAGCATGCGGAAATTCATGTGACGGCTACGGAGATGGACGGAGAGTTCAGTGCCAAACACGATTATGTGACCATCGAAGGGGACAAGGCCATCTGGAAAAATACCTGGTTGGCCGGCGGTAATCCGATTGTCTGGGACATGATACATTACGATGTGCAGTTGATCGGGGGGATTGTCCTGCACCAGGGCAAGATTTCAGAAATGGCAACCGGTGAAGGAAAAACCCTGGTGGCCACCTTGCCGGTCTTCCTGAATGCGTTGGCCGGAAAAGGGGTACACGTGGTGACGGTCAACGATTACCTTTCCAAACGGGACTCCGAATGGATGGGGCCGCTTTATGAATTCCACGGTCTGCGGGTAGATTGCATTGACAAGCACCAGCCCAACTCAGAAGCCCGTAAGAAAGCCTATCGTGCTGACATTACCTTCGGCACCAACAACGAATTCGGTTTTGACTACCTGCGCGACAACATGGCCATTGATGTCCGCGATCTGGTACAACGCAAACACCACTATGCCATCGTCGATGAGGTGGACTCCGTGTTGATTGACGATGCCCGGACTCCGCTCATCATCTCCGGACCTGTTCCGAAGGGGGATGACCAGCATTTCGGAGAGTACAAGCCGTTTATCGAACGGATTTACAATGCACAGAAACAATTGGTGACCAAGTTGTTGGCGGATGCCCGAAAACTGATTGCCGAAAACAATGTCGAAGAAGGCGGAAAACTCCTGCTGCGGGCCCACAAAGGCTTGCCCAAGTACAATCCCCTGATCAAGTACTTGTCAGAACCGGGCATCAAGCCCATCCTGATGAAGACCGAAAACTTCTACATGCAGGAGAACAACAAGCACATGCACCTGATCACGGATGACCTCTACTTCATCATCGAAGAAAAGAGCAAGACCGTAGAAATGACCGACAAGGGACACGACCTGATCGCCTCCCTGGTATCGGACAACAAATTCTTTGTGCTGCCGGATATCGGTACGGAAATTTCCGAACTGGAAAAACTCGGCCTGACTCCGGAAGAAAAACAGGAACGCAAGGATGCGATGTTGGCCGATTATGCCTTGAAGTCCGAACGCGTGCATACGGTCAACCAGTTGCTCAAGGCCTATGCCATGTTCGAGCGCGATGTGGAATATGTGGTGATGGACAACAAGATCAAGATTGTGGATGAACAGACGGGCCGTATCTTGGAAGGACGCCGTTACTCCGATGGGCTGCACCAGGCGATTGAAGCCAAGGAAAACGTAAAGGTAGAGGCCGCTACCCAGACATTTGCGACCATTACCTTGCAGAACTATTTCCGGATGTACCACAAACTGGCCGGTATGACCGGTACGGCGGAAACAGAGGCCGGTGAATTCTGGTCCATCTACAAATTGGATGTGGTGACCATCCCGACCAACAAGCCGATCCAGCGGATCGACATGAATGACCGGGTATACAAGACCAAGAAAGAAAAATACAATGCGGTGATCCAGGAGATTGTGGATCTGACCAATGCCGGAAGACCGGTGCTGGTGGGTACCACTTCTGTGGAAATCTCCGAACTCCTGA
>CALCYB010000058.1 GCA_937906485.1 uncultured Rikenellaceae bacterium | reverse complement strand
ATGAACTGGATCCGTTCGGACTTCCGCAGATAGGCATTCTCAATCTTGGCCATCACCTCCAACGACTTTGCGTAATCCTCTTTCTGGAAATAGTAGCAAGATTGGAAGAAATAGATCCTGGCCAATTCTGGAGAATAAGGATATTGTTCCTCAAACTCCACCACCAGGCCGTCAATATTGGGCCGCTCCAACAGGATCCGACACAACAGACGGTAACCTTCCAATTCACATTGGGACAAACCTTCTACCGGACAAAGCTCCAACAACGTCGTCAGTTCCTTCTCGGCAGACTGATACATATCGTTTTCAAAAAGCTGCTTGGCTCTATTGAGTCTCTCCTGCAGGTCATGAACCTGAGATTGGGCTTGGACTGCCACCAGACAAGACAACCAACAAGAAAAACACAAGACGATTTGCCCGATCCGTCGGTACATCATTTTCATCATATTCTTTCGTTTATATAAGGAGCAAAATTAGGAAAAAAGAGGCAATATTTCTACATTTGTGCATTGTAACACCAATTAATTCTTGTTTATGGGAGATTCGACACAAACACCGCTCCAAAAACCGTTAATCGAGCTATGCGAAGCTGACATCGCGAATGGGGAAAGTCTGGTACTGTCGAATGTCAACCTGACCATCCGTCCCGGAGAATTCGTTTACCTGATCGGGAAAGTCGGCAGTGGCAAGACCTCCATCATCCGCACACTGATCGGAGAATTGCCTGTCAAAAAGGGAACTGCCCGCATCGGGGATTTCTCCTTGAACAAACTCAAGAAACGTGAGATCCCGTACCTGCGCAGAAGCATCGGGGTCATCTTTCAGGATTTCCAGTTGCTGATGGACCGGTCCGTATCGGACAACCTGCTCTTTGTGCTTCGGTCCACCGGTTGGAAAGATCGCAGACAGATGGAACGACGGATCCAGGAAGTCCTCCAACAAGTGGGCATGCAGACCAAGGCCCACAAGATGCCCCATCAGCTCTCCGGTGGAGAACAGCAGCGCATCGCCATTGCCCGGGCCCTGCTCAACAAACCGTCCCTGATTCTGGCCGACGAACCGACCGGCAACCTGGACAATGACACAGCCAACGGCATCATGGACCTGCTGATGGAATTGCACGAAACCCAACAAACTGCCTTTCTGATGGTCACCCACAACCGACAGTTGTTCAAGAAATACCCGGGCAGAATCATTGTCTGCGAAAAGGGTACCGTCAACGAAGAAAAAGACGACTACGGTGATGGAATTGACTTGACGGACTTCAACGAATGGTAACCCTATGAAAAAGATAGACCACATCATTGCCTGGTTTCAGGAAAACCGTCCTGTAGCAGAATCCGAACTGAACTACGACAGTCCGTTTCACCTGCTGATCGCCGTCATTCTGTCGGCCCAATGCACCGACAAACGGGTCAATCTCGTCACACCCCCTCTGTTTGAGCGTTTTCCCGACGCGGATTCCCTGGCCGCAGCTGAATTTGATGAGGTATTCAACTACATCAAATCCATCTCCTTTCCCAACAACAAGGCCCAACACCTGATCGGTATGGCCCGAAAATTAAGGGATGACTTCCAAGGCATCGTTCCGGAAGATGTGGACCAGTTGCAGACACTCCCCGGCGTGGGAAGAAAAACCGCCAATGTCATTGCCTCGGTCATCTACAACAAACCGGTCATTGCTGTGGACACCCACGTCTTCCGCACTGCCAGAAGACTTGGACTTTCCAACGGCAAAGATGTGGATGCGGTGGAAGCCGACCTGACACGGCTCTTTCCTGCCGAACTCCGGCCCATTGCCCACCACTGGCTCATCCTGCACGGACGCTATGTCTGCATAGCCCGGAAGCCCAAATGCGAAACATGTGGGCTGCAACCTTACTGCGACACCTATCTGTCTTCGGAAAAAGAGCCTTCAAAAGGGTGATGGTCGATGATCTCCCGTTGCCATTTCCCCTGGCTGACATGGGTATAGATCTCGGTAGTCAGGATGGACTCATGACCCAGCATTTCCTGCACCACCCGCAGATCCGCCCCGTTCTCCACCAGGTGTGTGGCAAACGAATGCCGGAAAGTATGGGGTGAAACCACTTTGTGAATACCGGCCAGTTCCACTTGACGCCGCACAATGACAAAAATCATTTCCCGGGTCAATCCCTTTCCCCGTGCGTTCAGGAACAGCACATCCGAACAGGCCGGTTGGCAAGGCAGCTGCTTACGTTGCCGGATATAATGCATGACCCAATCGGTGGCAGGTCCTCCGATGGGCACCAGTCGTTGCTTATTCCCTTTCCCGACAACACGGATGAAGCCTTCTTCAAAAAATAAATCCGACAAGCGCAGCCCGATCAGTTCACTTACCCGCAAGCCACAGGAATACAGCAATTCCAAAATGGCCCGATTACGATGACCCTGAGGATGAGACAGATCCACAGACTCCAAGATGGCAATTACCTCATCTACCGAAAGGACAACAGGCAGGTGAGGATGAATTCGGGGTGTCTCCAACAGTTTTGCCGGATCCGTTTCCACCACCCCGGTATCCTGGAGAAAACGGAAAAATGAACGGAGGGCACTCAACAGACGAGCCTGCGAACGTTTGGACAATTCCCCGACCCGACTCTCCAGAAAAGCAGTCAGATGTTCCAAGGTGACCTCAGCGGGATGCGAAAGAGAAAGTTCCTGTTCCAGGTAATCCGTCAGATGGGTCAGATCTCGCCGATAAGCGGCTACGGTATGTTCTGACAGCGAACGTTCCAGCCGTAAATGAAGAAGATACTCCGTAAGAAGCATCTTCCACTGATTTTGAAAAGAATTGTCCATAGTAGCCCCAACAGGACTCGAACCTGTATTTAAAGTTTAGGAAACTTTCGTTCTATCCCTTGAACTATAGGGCCATTTCATCAAGGTGTCATCCGTTCCCGTATCCGGTCCACCAGATGATGCTCTGCCACCTGATAGGCAGCATAGATCATGCGGCAGATGGCCTTGGGAGTAGAGACCCCATGTCCGATCACCACCGGTGCATTGATGCCCAGAACCGGAGTTCCACCATATTCTTCGTAGTTGAAGCGGTTCAGGAATTCCCGGTTCAAACCCAATCGGTTGCAGACGCTGTAGAGGGCTTCGGATTGCTTCAGGCAAATGTTTCCGACAAACCCGTCACACACCAGAACATCAGCAATTCCGCCATCGTAGAGATGATTGGCCTCCATATTTCCGACAAAGCGAAAACCGGGTGCCTCCTGCATGAGTTTGTAGGCTTCCCTGGAGGACATGTTGCCTTTTTCTGATTCTTCTCCGATGTTCAGCAACGCCACCTTGGGATCCGGAATCCCCATGATGGTCTGGGCATACACGGCGCCCAACTCCGCAAACTGGAACAGGACATCCGGCTTGGCATCCGTATTGAATCCGACATCCAGCAGGAGCATGCGTCCTCCATTCAAAAGGGGGATCTCGGCGGATATACACGGACGGAACACACCTGTAAGCGTACCCACAGTCGTAACCGCCCCTACCAACATCGCTCCCGTATTGCCGGCACTGGCAAACGCATCCAACTCTCCGGCCGCCAACAACTGGAAACCTCTCGCCATGGAGGAATCCGGTTTCTGTTTGTAGGTAGTCACTGGTTGCTCGTGCATTTCCAGCACTTGTGAACAAGGATAAATGACAAAAATACCGGGATCTATTCCGTTTTCACGGCAGATTCCGGTGATTTTTTCCGCGTCTCCCAACAACACAACGATTGCTGAGCCGGACAATTGCTGCACAGCCTCTGCGGCTCCGAGAATCACTTGAACGGGGGCGTAGTCACCACCCATTGCATCGACACCGATTCGCAGCATAGCGTATCAACGCTTACTCATTCGTCTTGTCAATGATCAAGCGTCCGCGATAGAAGCCACATTCAGGGCATACGCGGTGATACAATACGGTTGCTCCGCAGTTTGAGCAAGTAGCCAAAGTAGGCATTACAGCCTTGTCATGGGTTCTACGTTTGTTTCTGCGTTGTTTTGAAACTCTGTGTTTAGGATGTGCCATTGCTTTCTATTTTTATTGTCTTAACTATTTCTTAAAATATCTTTCATCTTTTCCATCATGACAGGATCACATTCGCCTTCGGGATGTATCCGTTGGATCGGCAGGCTCAAACATACATAATCGTAAAAAACCTGACTCATGTCCAGAGTGGTCTCGTTTCGGTCGAGTTCAATCACATCCCCCTCCGGCTGGTCTTCTTCCTGTTCACTGGAGCGGGAAACGCCCGAAAAGGAGACGGTAATCATCTCGTCCACGTTCACCGGCATCTGCAAATCGCCCAGACAGCGGTCGCACTCTACCACCACATACCCGTCAATCTTCAAATCCAATCGCAACCAAAGACCTGTTTTCTCCAATACGACATCCGCTGCCAAGTCTGCCTTAATAATCGGATTATCACCGAATTCCTTAAAAAAAGGAGTCGATATCGGAAACCTCATTCCATGCTTTCCGGGCTGCAGGCCCTTCAAGTCAATACTGTACATTTGCTCTCCGTTGTCCATAATGGGCGGCAAAGATATAAATTTTTTTTAGAAAAGAGTCAACCTTTTCTCCGTTTTCTTTCAATCT
The DNA here is from genome assembly GCA_937906485.1 of uncultured Rikenellaceae bacterium. Taxonomy (GTDB): domain Bacteria; phylum Bacteroidota; class Bacteroidia; order Bacteroidales; family UBA932; genus JAGCJX01. The sequence continues at coordinate 2,223 of CALCYB010000058.1, read as the reverse complement.
CATCCAAAATAATCTTCCTTATCCTCATGGATTTCGGCGTTACTTCCACCAATTCATCCTCCTGGATGTACTCCAATGCCTCTTCCAGCGAGAAGACAATCGGCGGGGGCAACATCACTTTTTCATCACTACCGGCAGCGCGGACATTGGTCAACTTTTTGGTTTTGCAGATATTGATGTTCAAATCATCAGCACGGGTATGCTCACCGACCACCTGACCGGCATAAATCTCTTCTCCGGGAGGAATGAAGAATTTTCCACGATCCTGCAACTTGTCCATGGCATAGGCCACTGCCGTTCCGGTCTCAATGGCCACCAATGAACCGTTGTTGCGTTTCTCGATCTCTCCCTTGTACGGTTCATAGCCTTTGTAACGGTGAGCCACAACGGCCTCTCCTTGCGTAGCAGTCAGCAGGTTGCTCCGCAGACCGATGAGACCTCTTGACGGGATGTCAAAATCCAGGTGTGCCCGGTCACCACGGCTTTCCATGTGCAACAAAGTTGCCTTCCTGCGGGTGGATATCTCAATGGCCCGACCCACCATTTCTTCCGGCAGGTCAATGGTCAAGTGTTCCATCGGTTCACAACGGACCCCATTGATGTTTTTGTCCAGCACCTTCGGCTGTCCGACCTGCAACTCAAAACCTTCCCGTCGCATCGTTTCAATCAGCACGGACAAATGGAGCACACCCCGACCGTAAACGATAAAGGAATCTGCCGTCAGTCCGTCTTTCACCCGCAACGCAAGGTTCTTTTCCAATTCCTTTTCCAGACGTTCCTTCAAGTGGCGGGAGGTCACGTATTTTCCTTCTTTGCCAAAGAACGGGGAATCATTGATGGTAAACAGCATGCTCATCGTGGGCTCATCCACAGAAATCGGCGGCAGGGGCTCCGGATTTTCCAAATCAGCAATCGTATCTCCGATCTCAAATCCTTCAATACCCACTACGGCACAGATATCTCCGCTACGGACTTCTTCCGCCTTGCGTTTTTCCAATCCTTCAAACACCATCAAGTCCTTGATCTTCTGACGTTCAATGGTTCCATCCCGCTTGCAGAGGCTGATCCACATCCCTGGTTTCAGGGTTCCACGGGTCACACGGCCTACCGCAATCCGTCCGACATAAGGAGAATACTCCAACGAGGAGATCAACAGTTGGGGAGTACCTTCCGACACCTCCGGAGCCGGAATCTCTGCCAGAATGGTGTCCAGCAAAGCGGTAATGTCATTGGTCGGTTTACGCCAGTCCAAAGACATCCATCCCTGCTTGGCACTGCCATAGACGGTCTTGAAATCCAGCTGCTCCTCAGTGGCATTCAACGAGAACATCAAGTCAAAGACCTGCTCGTTCACCTCGTCAGGACGACAATTGGGTTTGTCCACCTTGTTGACCACAACAATCGGCTTCTTGCCCATTTCAATAGCCTTCTGCAACACAAAACGGGTCTGGGGCATGGTGCCTTCAAAGGCATCCACCAGCAGCAGCACCCCGTCCGTCATGTTCAACACACGTTCCACCTCACCCCCGAAGTCCGCGTGGCCTGGAGTATCTATGATGTTGATCTTGTTATTCTTGTAAGGGACAGAAACGTTCTTGGAAAGAATTGTAATCCCCCGTTCGCGTTCCAGATCATTGTTGTCCAAAATCAGTTCGCCCAGCTTCTCATTGTCCCGGGCCATCCTGGCCTGATAAATCATCCGGTCAACCAACGTTGTCTTGCCATGGTCGACGTGTGCGATGATGGCAACGTTTCTTAAATCCTCTCTTTTCATAAATAACCTCTGAAAAACTATAAACTGTATCAAAACCCTGAAAAAAGGGTGTTTTATCAAGAAATCAGCCTTGGCTTCAACATGAAAAAAAGACTTCATATATAAAGACCGCAAATATTTTACAGTTTTGACGCCTTTTTGTCAACCAAATGCAGGGCTTTCCCATGAAAATAGCTCTATTTTTTTATAAAAGCTTTTGGGGAACTTTTTCCTCTGTGAATTTATGCTATAATGATGGCGGAGGTTCCGGAGCATTGAAGAAATTACCCATGAGGGATTACCCCGAAGAAATCAAAAATGAAAAATACGGGCTTCTTGGCACAGTGGAAAATAATGCCTGCGGCGTGATCGCAGTGCATAATATTCTGCTGCCGTATGAAACGCCGACTTTTGCCGAAATGATAAAATTCTTCAGCCGGCATATGACCGCTTTTTTAGGGCGTATGGGG
>CALCYB010000057.1 GCA_937906485.1 uncultured Rikenellaceae bacterium | reverse complement strand
TATCAAATCCTCCAATTCCATTGACGGTTGGGACTCGGTGCTGTCCATCCTGCAGATGCCTTCCGGTATTCCGGTGGCCACTGTCGCATTGGACGGTGCCCAGAATGCCGCTATTGTGGCGATGCAGATGCTTGCTGTCGGCGATCCGGTACTGATGGAAAAGATGGTGCGTTTTAAAGCGAATCTGGCTGCCAAGATTGCCAAGGCCAATGAAGAACTGAAAGAAGTGAAATACGATTACAAGTGTTAACAGAAGACCATGAACAGGAGGCGAGCGATAGAGGGGAAGATGAAAAAGAGATTGGGATCATTGAACTGTGTTGCTCCGGTGACACAGTTTTTTTTGTGTCTGGGATGGTGGGCCGCATTGGGCTGGACAGCCGGGAGCGGATGTTGCTATGGACAGGCATTTGAAGAATGGTTTGCTGCAAAGGCTTATGACCTGGCTGACCCGGAGTTGGACGAGGCGGCTTTGTGGGACCACTACCGGGAGTGGTGGGAAAAGGGGCTGGATGTGACAAGTGCGGATCAGCAAACCTTGGAGAACAGCCGCTTGCTGAGTGCTTACCAGATCAGACGGCTGTTGGATTACCGGAAGACTTACGGTCCGGTGACTTCTTTGGGACAATTGTCCTGGGTGGATGGATTTACGCAGGAGTGGGTCCGGCAATATGGTCCTTTTCTTCGTTTTGGAACTGCACGCGAGGATGAGCCGACCGCCCGATGGTCCCATCAGGCTGTTCTTCGAAGCGGGTTTGCTTTTCATCCGTTGCCGGAGACCTACCTGGGGCCTGAGATGGGACTGATGTTCAAGTACCAGGTGGCGCGGGGAGAACGGTTTGAGGCAGGATGCGTTGTGGAGCAGGATGTGGGAGAACCCTGGTGGTTGCGCAAGGATCCGTTGCGAGGAGGTTTCCCGGACTACCTGTCAGCGTATGTCTGTTGGGCGGGCTTGCCATTGGGCAAACCAGGCGATTGGCAGATCAAACGCCTGGTTTTGGGAAGTTACCAGTTGCGCCTGGGACAGGGGTTGACCCTTTGGCGCGGTTTTTCGATGCAAAATGCCGGCTCACCGAGCCAGTTGTTGCGGCGTTCCGATCCGGTGGCGGTGTATCGTTCTGCCGATGAAAACCAGGGATTGTCCGGGGTCTGCCTCCAGTTGGGCAATGGGCATTGGGAGGGAGTGCTGGCCGTTTCGGCGCGGAGGGTGGATGCCCGGATTGAAGACGGTGAGTTTTTCTCGTTGCCCCAGGATGGGTATCACCGGACCCTGACCGAATATGCCCGGCGCAAGACCCTGACCCGTTACCTGGGTGCCTGGGCTTTGCGTTACCAGGCTGCCCGGTGGCAGATGGGCGTGCAGGGGGTGTGCATGGGCTTTGATAAACCGGACGGTCGGAGGTGGACCGATTATCGTGCCCGAACCGCCTATAGCGGCGTATGGTACAACGGGGGAATCGATTTCCGGGGATCCTGGGCTTCGATGCAGGTCTATGGCGAGGTCGCTGTGGACCGGCGGGGAACCATGGCGGCTTTGATGGGGTGGGAATGGGCTCCGGTGTACGGTTGGGAGATGGCGGTGCAATGGCGTTGTTATGATCCGGCGTACACAGCCCCCGATGCCGGAGCCTGGTCTGCCGGATCTTCCTGTTCCAATGAACATTCGTTCACCACCCGGATGCTGTGGCGGTGGGGCCGCCACGGTGAGTGGGCCCTGGACGGAGTCTGGGTGCGTTATCCTGCTGCCCGTTATCGGGTTGAGGTGCCTTCCGAAACCTTCTCCCTGCAGAGCCAGGTGGGTTGGCAGGCCACCCAGTGGCAGGTCCAGTTGCGTGGAAAATGGCAAAAGGATCCATCTAAACAGTCTTTGTTAGTTTGCCTGAATAGGACACAGTTGATTTATT
>CALCYB010000056.1 GCA_937906485.1 uncultured Rikenellaceae bacterium | reverse complement strand
CAAGAAAACTTTTTTCTGCGCTCAGTTTGCCGCGATACACATCAAAAAGATAACCGGACACGGCAAAACTGAATGCCACCTGGAGCAGTCTGTTGCTCTACCCGACCTCCGTAAGAAATGTTCCCGGCCGCGTTCCCTACCTTTTCGGAGCAGAATGGCTGGAGATGGATCCGGAACTGGTCAACAACCCCTTGCGGTGGAATTACCGCAAGACGCTACCCCAATGGTTCATCCGGGAACGAGATGCCAAAGACTCGATCAAGGTTATCCAGGATTCACTCAAACGCAAGAGGGATCGTGAAAAACAGATCCAAGACTCCATCAACCGCGAAAAACGGATGAAGGAAATGGAAGAAATGCGCAAAAAACGCAATCCCAAGAGCAAGCCGGATCCCAAAAACTCTTCCCTTTTCCAACCTGCCCACAACCAAAAGAAAAACGTCACCGAAGGCAACCGGCACACCCTGCCCAAGGTTCTGCCTCCTCCGACACAACCCCCCAAGAAATGAAACGACGCATCGCAGCCCACTACGTGTTCCCGATTACGGGAGCCCCGATAAAGAACGGATACCTGGAATTTGACGAAAACGGCACCCTGCTGGAGATAGGAACCCTGTCCAGTGAAACAGAAAGCACAGAATTCTACAACGGTGTGCTGGTTCCGGGGTTCACCAATGCCCACTGTCACCTGGAACTCTCCCACCTGCACAACAAATTCCAGCAAGGAACCGGTATGTCTGGTTTCATCAACCAGATCAATGAACTGCGGGAATGTGCCGGGCAGCAGGAACGCATTGCCTGCGCACAAGCACACCTGGACCAGATGTATGCTGACGGCATCTCTGCCATGGCAGACATCTCCAACTGCAACGAGACCTTCCAGATGAAAGCCAGATCCCCGATGTACACACGGACCTTCCTGGAAGTGTTCGGCACCATTCGGGAGGAAGCCTTGTCCGTGTTGGACGAAGTCGGCAAACTGCACAAAGAAGCACAGAAAACCGGCATCGATGCAGCACCCACACCGCACTCTCCCTACACCATGTCTCCGGAACTGCTGACTCTTTCTTCAGCGGCAGCGGTCGCCTCCGGCTACCTCTCCTACCACAACCAGGAATCCGAAGAAGAAGAAGAACTCATCCTGACCGGCACCGGTGCCCTGGCAGACAACTACAAAGGACGCGGCCTTCCGACACCGCCGGTCTTGGGCAAGCCTGCCGTCTTCCATTTTCTGAACTGCCTGAGCAAAACCGGAAAAAGATACCCGAACGCACGCATCCTGCTCATCCACAACGTCGCCACCAATGAAGAAAGCATCGACGCTGTCATGAGTCAGCTGCATCACGTCACCTGGGTCACTTGTCCGCTGTCCAACCTGTTCATTCACCGCAGCCTCGCACCGCTGGACCTGTTCCGCCAAAAAGGACTGGAGATTGCCATCGGAACAGACAGTCTATCCTCCAACACGGTACTTTCCATGATTGAGGAAATCAAATGCATCCAGGAGCATTTCCCCCATATCCCCTTCGAAGAAATCCTCACCTGGGCAACCCTGAACGGAGCCCGTGCCATCGGGAAAGATGCGGTCTTCGGCAGCTTTGAAGTCGGCAAGAAACCGGGAGCCGTACTCTTGGACCATTTTGATTTCGAACACATGAAACCCACCAAAGACAGCAACACACGACGTATCCTTTAATCCGACAACCCCACTATGGCTACCCTATTATTTGAAGAAATTGTATTCGGCCCGATCCGCAGCAGACGGCTGGGATCCTCCTTGGGCATCAACCTGCTTCCCCGACACGGGAAATGGTGCAATTTTGACTGCATCTACTGCGAATGCGGATGGAACAAGGACGGACAAGCAGACAAACAGCTTCCCACCCTGGAGGAGGTCCGTCAGGCCCTGACCCGTCGCCTGCTCTCCCTCAAAGAAGAAGGCACAAGGATTGACACCATCACCTTTTCCGGCAACGGGGAACCGACGGCGCATCCCGACTTCCCGGCCATCATCGATCTGACGATTGAACTACGGGACCGGCTCTATCCGGAAGCGGTCATTTCCGTCTTGTCCAACGCCTCCAACCTGCACAAGCCCCAGGTCCGCGAAGCATTGAAGAAAATCAACAACCCCATTTTAAAAATTGACGGATGCACCCGCTCCTTCGTAGAGGCCATCAACCGTCCGGCTCCGGGCTATTCTTTGGAAAAGACCCTGGAACACCTGGCCTCTTTCCAAGGGAACTTCATCCTGCAGACCATGTTCCTAAAAGGCATGGTTGAGGGCCAATTGCTGGATTCTACCGAAGCGGAAGAAGTTGCCGGCTGGCAGAACATCGTCCGCCAGCTCAAACCCAGGGAGATCATGATGTACACCCTTGATCGCGAAACGCCGATGTCCGGACTGAAAAAAGTGACACTGGAAGAGATGGATGCCATTGCTGCCCCCCTTCGAGAAGAGGGTTTCAACATACAGATCAGAGGCTGACGATGAAAGTTGTCATTCAGCGCGTACGCCGCTCCCGGGTCAGCGTCCGGGAAGAAATCGTCGGCGAAATCGGCCCGGGCATGAACATCCTGGTAGGCATTGCTTGTGATGACTCGCAGGAAGACATTGAGTGGCTCTGCAAGAAAATTGTCAACCTTCGTATCTTTGACGACGAAAACGGCGTCATGAACCGCTCCATCCTTGATACCGATGGCGAAATTCTTGTAATCAGCCAATTTACCCTGATGGCCTCCACCAAAAAAGGCAACCGTCCCTCATGGATTCATGCAGCTGCACCGGAAATTGCTGTTCCTCTGTATGAATCGTTCAAAAAACGCCTTGAAATTTATTTGGGGAAAACCATAAAATGTGGTATTTTTGGAGCGGACATGCAAGTTTCCATTGAAAACGATGGTCCCGTCACCCTACTGATTGACACCAAAAACAAAGTATAACTGACTATGTACTACCTGACCAAATACGGATTGAACATTGATCCCCAACAGACGGAGCACACCATTGGGGCCATTCACGACAACCTGAACAATTGGCTGACCAAGCCGATTCTGTCCAAGATGCTGGGACTCATCGATCTTACCACCTTGAATGCGACGGATACGCCGACCAAAGTGCAGAATCTGGTAAAGAAAGTCAACCACTTTAAAGAACAATTCCCGGATTATCCTTACCCAGCATCCATCTGCGTTTACCCCAATTTTGCAGCAGTCATCCGAGACACCCTCTCGGCCCCCGGTGTAGGCATCACGACCGTTTCCGGCTGTTTTCCTGCTTCACAAAGTTACACGGAAGTCAAGGTACTGGAAAGCCGGATGGCAGTAGAAAACGGAGCCACTGAGGTGGATATCGTTTTGGCGCTGAATGCCTTCCTGGACAAGCGACCTGAAGCCTGCTTCGAGGAGATCGCCCAAATCAGACAAGCCGTTGGGAATGCTCACCTGAAAGTCATTCTGGAGACCGGAGCCTTGTTGGGTCAGGAAGAAATTGCTGAAGCATCCTTCCTGGCAATGGAAGCCGGTGCTGATTTCATCAAGACCTCAACCGGAAAAATGGAACCTGCGGCTACCCCGGCAGCGGCAATCATCATGTGCCAATGCATCAAACGCTACTACGAAGTGACCGGCAAGAAGATCGGTTTCAAACCGGCTGGTGGCATATCTACGGCAAAAGATGCCGCCTGCTACTATGCCATTGTTGAAACCATCCTGGGTCCCGAATGGCTCTGTCCCGAATTATTCCGTTTCGGAGCCAGCCGTGTTGCCAACAACATCCTTTCCGAACTGGAAGAAAGGACCGTCACCTATTACTAATCTATCATTATCAATAACTTATAATTTTATGAAAAAATCATTACTTATCGCAATTGTTCTGCTGATTGGTGGAACCTTGTCTGCTCAAAGTTACAAACAAGCTGCCGGTCTTCGTCTCGGTTACGGTGTTACCGCTACCTACAAGACCTTTGTAAGCGCTACCAATGCTTTGGATTTTGAAGCCGGTATCTCTTTCCCGAGTGGTGTCGGCATCTACGCAAGTGGTGCCTATGAATGGCACTGGAGCTTGAATGTAGACGGTCTGTATGTTTACGCAGGTCCTGGTGCAAGCCTAGGACTGACTTTGGGAGAACACAGCAGCTTCGGCGTCGGCATCATGGGCGTAGCTGGTATTGAATACACCCTGCCTTCCATTCCTTTAAGCTTTGCTATTGACTACAAACCGACTTTGAACCTCATCCCTGACATTGGCGGTGGTTGGAGCAATGGTGGTTTGAGCATCCGCTACACCTTCTGATCCGTTCAACAATCCAAATAAAAAAATCCCGGATGGTCCGGGATTTTTTTATTTCCAATCTTCGGGAACCTTCCACCTAGCGAAGTTGGGCAGCATGATTCTTGGCAAAAGCCTTCAGCAATTTGTCCATCAGTTGTTCAATGGCTTGATCGGTGAGGGTCTTTTCTTCGTCCAGGAACACAAAACTCAAAGCATACTGCTTCTTGCCGGAAGGTATCTTGTCGCCTCGGTACACATCAAACAAAGCCACCTGTTTGAGCAGACGTTTTTCTGTAGAAAGTGCAGTCTTGCGAAGTTGGGCAAAAGTAACCTCTTCATCCAACAGCAGTGCCAGGTCACGGCGTACACGCGGGAACTTAGGCAGTTCACTGTATTTGACTTTGTTCTTCTTATACAGGTCCAGGAGCATTTTCCAGGAAATTTCCGCTACAAAAACAGGCTGTTTGATGCCGAACTGCTTCAAACGCGCCGGAGCAACGGCACCCATTGTCAGGAGCACTTTTCCTGCCCGGCTATAGGTCAATCCTTCCTGATAGAGATCAGCAGGAGCAGCAGCACATTCAAAGGCATACAAATCAATGCCCAAGCGTTTCATCAACAATTCCACATGGCCTTTCAATGCAAAGAAATGTCCCTGTCCGGTGGTATTACGCCAATGCTGTGTGCCTTTTCCACTGATGGTCAACGAAAGGCGCATTTCCTCATGGTAAGCCTTCAAATCGGCAACGGTTTCTCCATCGGCCGGCTCAAAACGATAGACATTCCCCAATTCAAAGAACATCAGATCCGTCGCCTGACGGTTGAGGTTATAGGCCACATCTTCCAGCGCACTGAAAATCAAAGTCTGACGCATAACGTTCAGATCCGAACTCAACGGATTGACAATATGTACCAGGTTTTCTGAGGGATAGGTCTTCAGACCATTGTAATAATCCGCTTTGGTCAAAGAATTGCTCATGCATTCCATAAAACCATTGGCGGCCAACATGTCGCTAACCTTCATCCGAACCATTTCGGGATCGGGATTCGGAGTACTGTTGATGGAGGCACGCATATTCTCAGGCAACTCGATGTTGTTGTACCCATAGATCCGAAGTACTTCTTCCACCACATCACATTCACGATAAACATCCACGCGGTAAGAAGGGACCAACACCACAGCGCCTTCCGCAGTTTCGGAGACAAACTCAAAATCCATGTAACCAAGAATCTTCCGAATTACCTCTGAACCGATCTTCTTGCCAATGAAACGCTCCATCCGCGCATAGTCCAATTCCACTTGTTTACGCTCAACCGGAGCAGGATAGTATTCTTCCAGTCCGACGATCTGTGCTCCGGCCAATTCCTGCATCAACAAGGCAGCACGATAACCGGCATAAGGCACAATCAGCGGATCTGCTCCGCGTTCATAACGGAAAGAAGCATCGGTCTTCAAGCCATGGCGTTTGGAAGTCTTGCGCACATAGACCGGATTGAAATAAGCGCTTTCCAGGAAGACATCCGTAGTCGCTTCAGTTACTCCGGAATCCAATCCGCCGAAGACTCCGGCAATACACATCGGACGCTCGGTGTTGCAAATCATCATATCCTGCGCAGAAAGTTTGCGTTCTACCCCATCCAGGGTCACAAAAGGTTCACCTTCCTGAGCCATACGGACCACCACTCTGCCGCCTTCGATCTTGGAGGCATCAAATGCGTGCAACGGCTGTCCCGTTTCGTGAAGAATAAAATTGGTGATATCGACAATGTTGTTGATCGGACGGGAACCGATGGCCAGCAATTTACGTTGCAACCAATCCGGAGAAGGTCCGACCTTGACATTTTTCAAGGAAATGCCCATGTACCGGGGTGCTCCTTCCTTGGCTTCCACGGTCACCGGAACAGGAGTCCCTCCGAGGGTCGTAAAGGCATCCACAGACGGCAGACAGAGTTCACCGCCCAGCCCGTTCAGTTTCAGATATGCGGCCAGGTCCCGTGCCACGCCGATGTGCGATGCAGCATCGATCCGATTGGGCGTCAGACCAATGGTAAATACCGTTTCCTCCGCCAGGTGGAGGTATTCTTTGGCAGGTGTTCCCACAACAGCCTCGGGTTCGAGCACCATGATGCCATCATGAGATTCACCAATACCCAATTCATCTTCGGCACAAATCATCCCGAAAGATTCCACACCACGGATCTTGGACTTCTTGATTTTGAACTCAGATCCGTCTGGGGTCGGCAACTTGGTACCTACGGTAGCCAGAAGCACCTTCTGTCCTTGTGCCACATTCGGAGCACCGCAGACCACTTGAATCGGATCCCCACTGCCAACGGATACTTGGGTAATGTGCAGGTGATCTGAATCGGGGTGGTCCACACAAGACAACACCTCTGCCACAACGACGCCGGCCAATCCACCGGGTATTTCTTCGGTCACGTTGATCTCCTCTACTTCCAAACCGATAAAGGTCAGTATTTCTGCTACCTTTTCCGGAGCAAGATCAAATGAAACATACTCTTTCAGCCAATTATAGGAAATTTCCATAGGTCTATGCTATTTGAATAAAGAATCAATAAATGCTTTTTTGTTAAATACTTGAAGGTCCTCAATCTTCTCTCCGACCCCGATGAACTTGACCGGAATCTGGAACTGGTCCGCAATACCGATGACCACACCACCTTTCGCAGTTCCGTCCAACTTGGTAACCGCCAAAGCTGTCACTTCGGTAGCTTTGGTAAATTCCTTCGCCTGAAGGAATGCATTCTGGCCAGTGGATCCATCCAGCACCAGCAGGACTTCGTGGGGTGCATCCGGAATCACCTTACGCATCACGTTGCGGATCTTGGTCAACTCGTTCATCAGGTTGATCTTGTTATGCAGACGCCCTGCGGTATCAATCAACACCACATCGGCACCCTGTGCCACGGCAGAAGAAACGGTATCATAAGCCACCGAAGCCGGATCAGAGCCCATCTGTTGTTTTACAATAGGAACCCCGGCCCGCTCGCTCCAAATGGTCAATTGCTCAACCGCTGCCGCACGGAACGTGTCGGCTGCGCCGAGCACAACTTTCTTACCATCCGCTTTAAGACGGGCAGCCAATTTACCAATGGTGGTTGTCTTGCCTACCCCGTTCACCCCTACAACCATAATGACATAGGGTTTCTTGCTGAAATCAAAGGGATCCTGTACTTGTTCATTGGCAGACAAGAGGGTTGCAATCTCTTCCTTCAACATGCGGTTGAGTTCAGAAGCATCCATGTACTTGTCACGGGCAACACGGTCTTCCAACAGGTCAATGATTTTCAAAGTGGTATCCACACCCAAATCCGACTCGATCAAAGCTTCTTCGATTTCATCAAGCGTCACGTCATCCACCTTGGACTTTCCGGCAATTGCACGCGAGATTCTGGCGAACAAGCCCATTTTTGTTTTCTGAAGGCCTTCATCCAAAGATTTGATCTCGGCTGCTT
>CALCYB010000055.1 GCA_937906485.1 uncultured Rikenellaceae bacterium | reverse complement strand
TTTAACATTCCAAGAAAGCTTTTATGCTTGCCATGTCTATCCCAAATAATGACATCATCTACTCCTTCTTGGTTTTTGCAAACATCAATAAGTTTTGAAGATGATAACATAACAACTTTTGAATCTTTCCAAATTCTTTTAATATTTTGAACTAATGAGTTAACAAGAATTATATCTCCAATAAGATAAGAATTTATTATTACAAAAGTTTTTTGATTAGACAATTTATTTTCCTCTATTAAAAAACAGAGATGAAGGGATTCGAACCCTTGGCGGAGTTTGACCTCCGCACAGACGTTCCAGGTCTGCGACGAACTGGGGATTGATGCGGTGACAGCCGCAATGAACGGAGGGGATGACTTCAAATTCCTCTTTGTGATTCCTAACGGCCAGTACGAATTGTTCCACAAGGAATTTCCGGATCTGGAAGTGGTCGGACACCTGGCCCAACCAGAAGTAGGAGCCGTATTGGTGACTCCGGAAAATGTGGAAATACCGATACAGTCTCCGAATTACTAGTCCATCGGGGTCCGGTCAGGATTTTTGAAAACTGATCTTTTTGCGGATCTGGTAAGGCAGGTTTTCTGTTTCCAGGAATTCGAACAAGTCCCGTTCGGGCGATACACGGAATTTCCGGGACACGAATTCTACGGACAGATCCTGCTGGCGATCGACCACATACAAGGTAAGAATGGCTTTTCCTTTGTTGTGTTTGAGGACTTTGACCAGGTTGCTGCGAAAATCAGGCTGGATGTGTTCTACCGGTAGTTTTACCAGAATTTCTTTTACAAATTCATCCTTGGTGTTGTTGAGCAGACGGATGCTGTCGATCTGCATGCGGCAACCGGTGACCGGTTTGTCCTCCTGCTGGTTTTGCAGGAAGACGGCTTTGACCAGGAGCATAGCCCCTTCGTGCAGGTAGGGCAGGTATTGTTCGTAATTCCGGTTGAAGAAACTCAATTCCATCGTTCCCGAGTAATCCTCCAGGACCATGACCCCATAGGGACGGTTTTGTTTGGTCATGCCCTGTTTGACGCTGCTGACCATACCTCCGAAAATGATTTCTTTCTTGTGGAGGTGGGGGTTGCTGCCGGCCTCTTTCTTGAATTCGGCGGCTTGTGCAACCGTATCGGTGGTGAAATGTTGGAGTTCAAACCGGAAGTCGTCCAGCGGGTGGGCAGACAAATACATGCCGACCAGTTCCTTTTCCCGGCGCAGGGACTCCATCCGGTCAATGGCTGGAGGTGAGGGCATGGGCGGTTGGGCGATTTCAATGGAATCGGCTCCTCCGAACAGGGAGTTGGCCATGGATTCGGAATTCCGTTGGTAGGCGTTGGCATAGCGCACCAGGATTTCCGAGAAGACTTCGTTGCCGCAAGGGGCAGACAATGTGCCTCGGTTGACGCCTTCAAAGGAGTCAAAGGCCCCGGCGGTGGCCAGGGATTCCCACATTTTTCGGTTGAGGATGGAGGCCGGGACGCGTTCTGCCAGGTCGTAGAGGCTCTTGAACGGTCCGTTGGCTTCGCGCTCCCGGATGATGCCTTCCACGACGGCGGCTCCGACACCTTTGATGCCGGCCATCCCGAAGCGGATCTTGCCCTCTTTGTTGACGGTAAAGTTGGTGAAACTTTCGTTGATATCCGGTCCCAATACATCCAGGTGCTGTTTGCGGCAGTCCGACATGAATTTGGTGAGTTCCTCCAGGTTGTTGAGGTTCTTGCTGAGCGTGGCGGCCATGAACTCTGCCGGATAGTGGGCCTTCAGGTAGCCGGTCTGGTAGCCGACCCAGGCGTAGCAGGTGGCGTGCGACTTGTTGAAGGCATATTGTGCGAAGGCTTTCCAGTCGTTCCAGATCTTGTCCAGTACCGCTTCGGGGTGTCCGTTCCGGATTCCGCCTTCGAAGAATTTTTCACGCAGCTCGGCCATGACGGAGAGTTGCTTTTTCCCCATGGCTTTGCGGAGTTTGTCCGCCTGCCCCTTGGTGAAGCCTGCCAATTTCTGGGACAGCAGCATGACCTGTTCCTGATAGACGGTTACCCCGTAGGTGTCGTGCAGGTACTCTTCCATGTCAGGAAGGTCGTACTCTATGGCCTTGGTGCCGTGTTTGCGGGCAACGAAGTCCGGGATGTAGTCCATCGGACCGGGCCGGTAGAGGGCATTCATCGCAATCAGGTCCTCAAAACGGGAGGGTTGCAGTTCCCGCAGCCATTTCTGCATGCCGTCCGATTCGAACTGGAAGATGGCAACGGTATCGCCACGGCTGAACAGTTCGTAGGTCTTGGGATCATCCAGCGGGATGTGGTCAATGTCCACTTCGATGCCGCGGGACTGCCGGATGTTGGCCAGGGCTTCTTTGATGATGGACAAGGTTTTCAGTCCGAGGAAGTCCATCTTCAAGAGTCCTACGGATTCTATCAAGGTACCTTCGTATTGGGAGACCAGGATGTCTGCTCCGGAGTCTTTGTCCTTGGCGGTGCTGATCGGAATGTAATTGGTCAGGTCTTCCCGGCCGATGATCAGGGCGCAGGCGTGTACCCCTGTATTGCGGACATTGCCTTCCAGACGTTCTGCAAAGTCCAGGGTTTCCCGGGCATTGGAGTCTTCGGACTGGTAGATCTCGATGAATTCAGGCACGTGCTTGATGCACAGGCCGATGTTGGGATTGACGTCCTTCTTTTCCTTTTTCTTGATCTTTTTGGCCGGATCGTTGGGGTCTTCCACCTCGGTTTCCACCTCGATGGTGATGGCCTTGGGGACGGCTTTGGCCAGCCGGTCTGCCGTTTGCAGGGGCAGGTTCTGGATGCGGGCTATATCCCGGATGACGCTTTTGGTTCCCATGGTGCCGAAGGTCACCACGTGGGAAATATGGTCTTTTCCGTATTTCTCCTCTACGTATTTGAATACTTTGTAGCGTCCGTCATCATCAAAGTCCACGTCGATATCCGGCATCGAAATACGGTCCGGATTGAGGAAACGCTCAAACAGCAGGTCGTATTTGATCGGATCAATGTCGGTGATGGTCAGGCAGTAGGCCACTGCAGATCCTGCAGCGGATCCCCGTCCGGGACCGACAGAAACACCCATCTTCCGGGCTGCCTGGATAAAGTCCTGGACAATCAGGAAGTAGTCAGGGAACCCCATCCGCTTGATGGTCTCCAACTCGAAATCCAGACGTTCCGTGTGGACAGGCTGGAGTTCACCGTAGCGTTTCTTGGCCCCCTCGTAGGTGAGGTGACGCAGGTAGTCATCCGCATCTTTGAATGCTTCGGGGATTTCAAAGTGTGGCATGATGGGTTTGGAATCCAGGCTGTAGGTCTCTACCTTGTCGGCAATGGCCAGGGTGTTTTCAAGGGTCTCGGGGTGGTCTGCGAACAATTCGGCCATTTCTTCCGGACTCTTGAGGTATTCTTCCTGGGTGTAGCGCAACCGCTTGGGATCATCGAAACCTGCGTTGGTAATCAGGCAGATCAGCCGGTCGTGTGCCGGTCCGTCCGACTGTTGCACGAAATGGACGTCGTTGGTGGCGATGACCTTGATGCCGTATTGTCGGGCCAGGCGGAAAATGCCTTCGTTGACCTTTTCCTGTTTCTCAAAGGTGGAGGTGCCGACCTCCGGGAGTTTGGATTTGTGTCGCATCACCTCCAGGTAGAAGTCCTCGCCGAAGAGGTTGTGGTACCACTCGGTCAGGCGACAGGCTTCCTCCCAATTGTCGTGCAGCAGTGCCTGGGGGATTTCTCCTCCCAGACACGCACACGAACAGATCAGGTCCTCGTGGTATTGTTCCAGCAACTCATGGTCAATCCGGGGTTTGTAGTAGAAGCCTTCAATGTAGCCCTTGGATACCAGTTTGATCAGGTTGTGGTACCCGTTCAGGTTTTTGGCCAGCAGGATCAGGTGGTAGGAACTCTGTTCTTCCCGACCCTTCCGCTCGGTGCGGCTGCCATGGGCCACATAGACTTCACAGCCAATAATAGGCTTAATTCCTTCTGCCTTAGCCGCACGATAAAAATCAATGACACCATACATAACACCGTGGTCTGTAATCGCCACACTGTCCATGCCAAGTTCTTTGATTCTGAGCACACATTCTTTAATTTTATTGGAACCATCTAAAAGACTGTATTCCGTATGCACATGTAAATGTGTGAAGTTCATGGTAGAAGAATCCCTTTCTTAAAATAGCATATAGATAGTTTTATTATACACAAAAAGGGGATAAACAGCAATCGCTGTTTATCCCCCTCATTCATTTTTAGTTTTATATTTTCTAATTACTGGCCGTTCATCATGAAGCTGATTAACTTATCGATGTCTTCTCTTTCGTATGCGATAATTTCTAATTCTGGAATTTCGCCGTTAGAGAAAATGTTTGCCATAGATACATACTGACATAATTTGGATTTCAGGTTCAGTCTGTCGCCTTCGCCTGTTACTAATTCAACTTTTCCTTTGCAGGAATCTACTACGCCAAAAAATCCTTCGATATTTTTAATATTTGTTACTTTCATTGTGATTCCTCCTTTACTTGGTTTCACTTATTGGTTAATTTCGTTTACACCGTCAGTATAGCATTCTTACCAAATTTTGCAAGTGTTTTTTGTGCACTTTTACAACTTTGTGAATTTTTCACTGTTTTTTCTCAACGCAAAAAACGTTTTTGGGAATATTTTCTATCTGACTTTCAAGATACGGTTTTCGGTTATCTCTATTTTGCCCTCTTTATATAGTTTGCCTACTGCACGTTTAAATGCATTTTTACTCATTTTGAATTCTCTTTGAATAATTTCAGGCGAAACTTTATCATTAAACGGAAGGACTCCTTCGAATTCATCAATGACCTGCATCACATATTCCGCATCTTCATCCATCTGCAGGTGGGCTTTGCGGCGAATGCTTAAATCCAGCTTGCCATCCGGCTTCACACCAGTCACGCGGGCTTCTACCTCGTCACCGATTTCATATTCCCCGTGGAATTCCTTTGCAGGAATCAGTGCAGAGTACTGATTATCTACTGCTACAAATGCGCCGAAATTTTTACTGATTTCATAAATGACGCCATGAACCGTATCTTCTTTTGTATATGGAGAATCCTTTTTCAGATATTCATACACATTCATCGTTGCACAAAGGCGATTGCTTTTGTCAATGTACATTGCAACAAGCACTTCATCTCCTGTGCGAACCTTTCTTGTCTGCTGCTTAAATGGCAGGAATAAATCTTTTTCCAGACCACAGTCTAAGAATGCGCCAATTTTTCCTACTTCTTTGACTGTCAACACTGCCAGTTCCCCAAGTGTCAGTTTTGGTGATGTAGTTGTGGCAATCAGACGGTCTTTGGAATCTTTATACAAAAACACTTCTATTTTATCTCCAACTCCCACACCGGCCGGCACCTGTTTTGCCGGAAGCAGCACTCTTTCTTCACCGGTCTCATCTTCCGGATTTTTCAAATATACACCGAAATCCACTTTTTTCATGATTTCCAGTGTTTGTTTTTCTCCTACTTTCAACATCTCTATATCCTCTAC
>CALCYB010000054.1 GCA_937906485.1 uncultured Rikenellaceae bacterium | reverse complement strand
CGAGAGTATCAAGTGCATAAACATAATGATTTATTACAGAAAACAGTTCTTTTGATTGCTCTCCGCTCAGTTGCTCTTGCGAATGTATCGTGTGCGCAAGCAGCCGGACAACATCCTTGAGCTCGTTGTAATGCTTCAGTTTAATGTTGTCATGAATGGAGTAACCTTTAATGAGATACTCTTTTAGGATTCTGTTTGCCCATGTACGGAATTGGGTGCCACGCTTACTTTTTACCCTATAACCTACAGATGTAATCATCTCAATATTATAGTGCTCTACTTGATATGTTTTGCCATCAGAGGCAGTTGTCGCAAATTTTGCGACAACTGGTAAGCCTTCCAACTCTTCCTTTAAAGCATTATTTATATGTTTTCCAATAGTTTTTATATCCCGGCCAAAGAGAATGGATAGTTGTGAGCGATTAAGCCATACTGTATCATTCTCCAACTTTACATCAAGCGAAATCTGATTGTCCTCTGTAATGTACATAATTATAGAGGGTGTCTCAAGCTCCGCGGTATGCATAGGAGGGTACTCCTGTTTGTTATGTGCGTTTAGTTCCATGCAACAAATTTAATAATTGTTAACTTTGTATCCTAATAGGACCCTATTCAAAAGGTAAACAATCCATGAAAGAAACGGCTTCAGTTCGCATCCAGTCGTTGGATGTTTTGCGCGCATTGACCATGGCGCTGATGATTTTCGTCAATGATATTCCGGGCTTGGGTGACAGTATTCCCCATTGGTTGCATCATGCTGCTTATGATGAGGATATGTTGGGACTCTCGGATATTGTGTTTCCGTTATTCCTGTTCTGTGTCGGGGTATCCGTACCCTTTGCCTTGCAGCGCCGGTTGGATCGGGGGGAAAGCCGGACCCTCTGTTTGGGCCATGTGGTAGAAAGGACGATCGCTTTGTTGGTGATGGGGCTTTTTGCTTCAAACAGTTTCAACCTTACAGGGACAGCGCTGGGTTTGCCGCCACAATTGCTGAAAATCCTGTCCGTGGTGGCGTTCTTCCTGATCTGGAACCATTATCCCCAGGACGGAGGGAAGAAACATCGGCTGTATGCGGCTTTGGTGACCGTCGGTTGGATCGTGTTGGGGGTGTTGGCCCTGCTGTACGTACGTGAGCCGGGAGAACAGGATTGGATCGTGAATTGGGGCTGGCTGCGTTTTTCCATGCCGGGTGAAGGACGGTATGTCTTCCAGTTTGTGGCTGTTTTGTTGATGTGTGCCTTTCTGCTGTTGTGCCGTTCATGGCATTCGGATGGCCGGAGCGGGGGATGGGTAAGATTCTTTACGGTGGTCCTGTTGTACCTGTTTCTGTTTAAGGGGCCTGATGCGGCGGGGTATGTCGGTTTGCGGCCCGGGTGGTGGCAGATTCTGGGGCTGATCGGATGGACCTATCTGCTGACCAGTTCCGTGTATTTGTGGATCGGACCGAGTGTGCGGCGTAACCTTGTTGCGGCAGCTATTGCTTTGCTGGTTGCGGCCTTGTCTGTGAGCGGACTTTTGGGCCCGGTAAAGAATTATATTCCGGGGAACGGAGCCTTCCATGCCTTTGCTTTTGCGGGCGTGGTGGCCGGGTTGTGGCTGCAGCAATACGGTCAGCGTTCTGATTTTGGAGCCCTGGCCAAGCGGCTGTTGGCCGCGGCAGCTGTTGCCTTTGTGGGCGGATGGATTGCGCACCGTTTCTGGATCATCTCCAAATTGCAGGAAACCCCGTCCTGGGTGTTGTATTGCCTTTCCATCGCTTTTTTGTGTCTGCTGGCCTTGCATTATGTGACGGATGTGCGGGGCAAATCGGCCTGGTTCGCTGCTGTGCGTCCTGCAGGAGTGGCTACCTTGACCTGTTATCTGTTGCCGGGCATCTGGTATGCCATGGTCTCCTGGCTGGGTATAAAATATCCCGCCTGGGCCACAGTGGGCTTCGGCGGGATCATTCGTGCGGTCTTGTTTACGGTCCTGATCATCGCGATTACGGCAGGACTGGGTAAACTCAAGATCCGACTAAAGATTTGACCCGGCAAAAAGTTTGACGATGTTCAAGGCAACTTCGCTTGCCTTTTCCATGCTTTCTACCGGTACGTATTCGTACTTGCCGTGGAAGTTGTGTCCGCCGGCAAACAGGTTCGGGCACGGCAGCCCCATGAAGGAGAGACGGGCACCGTCGGTACCGCCACGGATCGGTTGGATCTTGGGACGGACACCGGCCAGTTGCATGGCTTTTTCGGCAATCTCAATGATGTGGATGTGCGGCTCCACTTCTTTGCGCATGTTGTAATACTGGTCTTTCATTTCCAGTTCTGCGGTTCCTGATCCGAATTTGCGGTTGATGAAGTCCACGCTCTCTTGGAGCAGTTGTTTCTTGGCTTCAAACTTTGTAAAATCGTGGTCACGGATGATGTATTGCAGGGAGCTCTCTTCAACGGTTCCCTTAAAGCCGATCAGGTGGAAGAATCCTTCGTAGTGATCGGTGTATTCCGGCCGTTGTTCTACCGGAAGGAGGGCATTGAGTTCCATCCCGATCAACATGGAGTTCCGCATTTTGTCCTTGGCGAATCCCGGGTGGATGTTGCAGCCGTGGATGTGGATGGTTGCTCCGGCAGCGTTGAAGTTTTCATATTCCAGTTCGCCAATGGCACCACCGTCCAGGGTGTAGGCATAGTCTGCACCAAATTTCTGTACGTCAAAATAATCAACTCCGCGTCCGATCTCTTCGTCCGGGGTAAAACCGATCTTCAAGGTGCCGTGTTTGATTTCGGGATGGTTAACCAGGGTTTGCACCAGGTGCATGATTTCAGCAACACCGGCCTTGTCGTCAGCTCCCAGCAGGGTGGTTCCGTCTGTGGTAACCAGGGTTTTGCCGAGGTAGTCGGTAAGTTCCGGAAAATCCTTGACGCGCAGCACGATGTTTTTTTCCTGATTCAGGACGATGTCCTGTCCATCGTAATTGGGAACGATGTTCGGTTTGATGTTGGCGCCGGAAAGATCCGGTGCGGTGTCCACGTGGGCAATGAAGCCGATGGTCGGCACCTGATGTCCTTCTTCCAGGTTGGAGGGGAGGGTGGCCATGACATAGCCGTTTTTGTCCAGTGAGGCGTCACTCAGGCCCATGGCCAGGAGTTCGTTTTTCAAAATTTCCAGCAGCACAAACTGTTTGTTGGTGCTGGGTTGGCTTTGGGACTCCGGATTGGAGGCCGTATCATAAGCGATGTACCGCAAGAAACGGTCAAGTAGGGTTTCCATATGAGGTAGGGTTTCCATATGTGGCAATATTAAAAAGTTTGACAAAGGGGGATTAGTCCAGTTTCTTCACGCGGACGCAATCCCAGATCATGTAAGCGATCAGACCGACATAAGCAAACAGGCCGATCCATTGGGCGTATGCGGTGGCTTGCCACTGGGTGTTCACCCAATTGATGTTGGCGAAACGCAGGATGGCGCTGACCACACCCATCAGTGCACCACCGGCAATGAATCCGGAAGCCACCAGGGTCCCGCGTTCCTTGCGGGCTTCGTTCAAGGCCTGATTCTTGCTGCGGGATCCTACGTACCAGGCTACGGCTCCACCGATCAGCAGAGGCAGGTTCAGGTACAAGGGAATGAACATACCCAGAGAGAAAGGAAGTGCGGGTACTTTGCATGCAGTCAACAGCAGGGCTAAGGCCGCACCGATACCGTACAGCAGCCAAGGAGCCTGTCCGTTGGACATCATCGGCTCAATCACAGCCGCCATGGCGTTGGCTTGCGGAGCCACCAATGCATTCTCTCCTGTAAATCCGTAGGTTTTGTTGAGGACCATCATCACGCCACCAACGGTAGCCGCTGCCACGAGCGTACCCAGGAATTTCCAGATTTCCTGGTTGCGCGGGGTGGATCCCAGCCAATAACCGACTTTCAGGTCGGTGATGAACGCACCGGAAACCGAAAGGGCCGTGCAGACTACGC
This sequence comes from uncultured Rikenellaceae bacterium, assembly GCA_937906485.1. GTDB lineage: Bacteria > Bacteroidota > Bacteroidia > Bacteroidales > UBA932 > JAGCJX01. The sequence goes on along the minus strand of CALCYB010000054.1, from coordinate 1,574 downwards.
CACCGATGATCAAAGCGGCTGCCATGCCCGCTGTGCCTTTCAAGCCGGCTGCCACCATTACCAGTGAGGCCAGGATCAAGGTCATCAGGGTCATACCGCTGACCGGATTGCTGCCGATGATGGCAATGGCGTTTGCGGCAACTGTGGTAAACAGGAAGGCGATGACCGCAACGACCAGCAGGGCGATGATGGCATGCCAGAGGTTGTCCACTACGCCGAAGAGGAAGAAGACAAAGACAACGGCCAGGGTAATGACCAGACCGATGACCACCACTTTCATGGAAAGGTCACGTTGGGTGCGGATCTGTTCTTTTTGTCCGGCTCCTTTTCCTTTGAATTCTTTGGTGGCCAGTCCGAATGCTGATTTGATGATGCCGGAAGACTTGATGATGCCGATGACGCCGGCTGTAGCGATGCCGCCGATACCGATGTGACGCGCATAGGTGGTGAAGATCTGGTCTGCGGTCATCTGTCCGATCGGCGTACTGAGCCCGGTGTTCATCAAGTCAATGACCTGATCCCCGAAGATGGCATTCATCAGCGGGATGATGACGAACCATACCAGGAATGAACCGCAGCAGATGATGAAGGCATATTTCAAACCGATGATGTAACCCAGACCCAACACAGCCGCACCGACATTGACCTTGATGGACAATTTGACCTTGTCAGCGATGAACTGTCCCCAGGGCAGCACGTGGGAGGTGAAGACTTCTGACCACCAGCCGAAGGTAGAGATGATAAAGTCGTAAAGTCCACCGATCAGACCGCTGGTCAACAGCAGTTTTGCGCTCTTTCCACCAGTCTCACCACTGACCAGTACCTGGGTGGTGGCAGTCGCTTCCGGGAAGGGGTATTTCCCGTGCATGTCGGAAACGAAATACTTGCGGAAGGGAATCAGGAACAGGATGCCGAGGATACCGCCGAGCAGCGAGCTCAGGAAGATCTTGGAGAAATTGACGGTCAGTTCCGGATATTTGTCCTGCAGAATGTACAGGGCGGGGAGGGTAAAGATCGCACCGGCGACAATCGCACCGGAGCAGGCTCCGATGGATTGGATCATGACGTTTTCGCCCAGGGCATTTTTGCGTTTGAAGGCACCGGACAGTCCGACGGCAATGATGGCGATGGGAATGGCGGCTTCAAATACCTGTCCGACTTTCAGGCCCAGAAAGGCGGCAGCGGCCGAGAACAGGATCGTCATCAGGATCCCGATGCTGACCGACCACACCGAAACTTCGGGGTAAACCTTGTTCGGAGACATCAAGGGTTGGTAGGATTCTCCCGGTTTTAATTCGCGATAGGCGTTTTCGGGGAGGCCTTTGGGTTTGTTTTCTTGATTTTCCATAATTTGAGATTGGATAAAAATTGTATTTATACGAGAATACAAAGGTATATTTTTCTGCTTGAAGAAAAAAATCTCACTTTTTTTCAAAAAAAATTTGGAGATTAAAAAAAAGTCCATACCTTTGCAGCCCGTTTGAGAAAAGAGCGAATGATTGAAGGGACAAACGGAGATAGTTGTTTGACGTAATGAGAGAGATAACGAGGTAAAAAAAAAGAGAAAGTCTGTA
>CALCYB010000053.1 GCA_937906485.1 uncultured Rikenellaceae bacterium | reverse complement strand
CCGTTCCTGTGCCGTCTGGTACCTGCCTTGATCCGGGAAATGGGTGAAGCCTACCCCGAACTGCAAAAGCAGCAGACCCTGATCGAACGCGTCATCAAAGAAGAAGAAGAAGCCTTCCTCAGAACCCTGGAAAAAGGAATCCGCCTGATGGACCAGATCCTGGAAAAATCCAAGGACACCAAGACCATTTCCGGCGAGGATGCCTTTACCCTCTACGACACATTCGGTTTCCCGATCGACTTGAGCGAACTGATTGCCAAAGAAAAAGGCTACACCATCGATCTGGCCGGATTTGAAAAGGAACTGGGCAAACAGAAAGAACGCGCCCGCAACGCGGCTGCTGTGGAAGAAAGCGACTGGATCGAACTCCAGCCGGAAACCACATCTTCGTTCATCGGTTACGACGAGACCGAAGCCGATGTGACCATCCTCAAGTACCGGACCGTCAAATCCCGCAACAAAGAACAGATCCAACTGGTGCTGGATAAAAGCCCGTTCTATGCCGAAAGCGGCGGGCAGGCCGGTGACAGCGGTACCTTGACCTGTGATGGACAGACCATCCAGATCGTCAACACCCTCAAAGAGAACAACCTGAACATCCATATCGCAGACCAGTTACCGAAGGATCCGACTGCTGTCTTCCACGCAAAAATCAACCTGGAAAGACGGCAGGACACCACCAACAACCACTCTGCCACCCACTTGCTCCACTTTGCGCTCCGTGAAATCATCGGAACGCACATCGAGCAGAAAGGCTCCAGCGTGACCGCAGATTCCTTCCGTTTTGACTTCTCCCATTATGAAAAGATCGGACCGGAACAGTTGCGTGCCGTAGAACGCCGGGTCAACGAACTCATCCGCAAGAACATCAGCAAGGACGAGTTCCGCAACCTGCCGATTGAAGAAGCCCGCGCACTGGGAGCCATGGCCCTGTTCGGTGAAAAATACGGAGACCACGTCCGCGTCATCCGCTTCGGCGATTCCATCGAATTGTGTGGCGGTACCCACGTGGAAGCCACCGGCAACATCGGCTACTTCCGCATCCTGTCCGAATCGGCT
>CALCYB010000052.1 GCA_937906485.1 uncultured Rikenellaceae bacterium | reverse complement strand
ATCCAGAATTTCCAGACCGTCGATGTCAAAACCGCCCTTGGCGGCATTGGCCTTGACTTCCTCCACGTTGCCGACCAGAATGACGTCCATCAGATCGTCCTTCTTCAGACGGGCAGCGGATGCCGTACAACAAGTCTATAACAAGGAGCGGGGTTATGATGCCTTGTCCAAGTTGCCGGATACCCAGTTGATTGCGCGGATCTTTTCGGATGTGCGGCAGGAGGTTGTTCCCAAGCACCAGGGCACCGGTCGGGTATCCCTCCAGTTTGTGGATACCCGACAGCTCAAGGATAATACAGATTGGAAGCAGGCGGTGATGCAGCGTCTTCCGGTCATCATTGGCGATCTGTTGGAAAGGGGCTACCGTCAGCGGGACATCACCCTGCTTGTACGCAAGAACAAAGAAGGGGCGATGCTGGCCAGTGCCTTACTGGATGCCGGATTCCGTGTTGTGACGGAAGAATCCCTTTCCCTGTCGGCTTCCACCGCGGTACTTGCCTTGATTTCCCGGTTGAAGAGCCTCTATGATCAGGGGAACCTGCCCAATGATCTGTCGTTGTATGCCTTGTGTGAGCGTCTGGTGCGTGAATTGCCCGAGGAGCAGCGCAGGGAGCAGATTTTCATCCGTACGTTCATGGATGCCGTACTGGAGTTTTCCATGGGGTATAGCGGTGGAAATGTCAAAGAATTGCTGACCTGGTGGGATGAGGGCGGGGCCAGCCTCTGTGTGACCGCTCCGGAAGGAGAAGACGCACTGCGGATCATGACGGTCCATAAGGCGAAAGGACTGGATGCGACCGTGGTCATCTTGCCTTTTCTGGATGATCCCTTCTCTCCCAAAGGCCGTCAGCAGACCTACCTCTGGGCCACTCCGAAGCGCGAACCGTTTTCCTACCTGCCCATCCTGCCGCTGTTGTACAAATCGGAATTGAAGAACTCCTGGTTTGCGGAAGAATACTGGCAGGAACGCTTGTATTACCTGGTGGATCTGTTGAATGTGGCTTATGTGGCCTTTACACGGGCCAAGCAGGAGATGATCATCTGTGGCGCTCAACCCAAGATCAAGAAAAACGGCACCTATTCGGTGCTCTCGTTGTCCAACTTGTTGTATGATCATTACAGCCAGGACTTTCCGAAAGACGTTCCGGGGCCGTGGAAGGTCTTGGAAATCGGTTGTCAACCGGCACAGGCAATCCGGCCACAGGAGCAGGAGGGGGGACAGGAGCGTCAGCCGGACGAGGCGATGTTCCGTTCCGTTCCGATCGGAGACCGGCTGCATCTGGCTTTAAAAGGTGCAGATTTCTTCTCAGAAGATTCTGAACGGACCCGTGGCGTGGTTCTGCACAGCATCTTGTCGCGGATTCAGGTGGAGGACCAGTTGCCGGACAGCATACACCAGGCGGTGCTCGATGGGGACCTTGCTCAGGATCAGACCCAGCCAACCTTCCAGTACCTGCAACAGGCGTTGGAAACGGTACGGGAGCGGCATTGGTTTGACGGGACCTATACCAATTACAACGAATTGTCCATTTTGGATGCTGACGGTGAATTGTCCTGTCCCGACCGGGTGATGGTGCGGGGGGTGGACGCCATCGTATTGGATTATAAGTTCGGTCACTTCCAGCGCAGCGAGTACAGGGATCAGGTGAGACGGTACATGGATAAGGTGGCCCAGATGGGCTGGAAGGTCAGCGGCTATCTCTGGTATGTTTCGCTGAGCGAGATTGTGAAAATATAGTTGGGATTGTGGTGTAAAAATCCTATATTTGTTACAACAATCATCCTTTTTATTTATTATGAAACACAAATTTATGGTTTTTAACCTGCTGCTCTGCATAGCAGGTGGATTGACAGCATTATCTTGTGTCAATCAGGATTACGACCTGAATGAAATGGACGAGACAGTCAATTTCGGAGGAGAGGCTTTTGTGTTGCCGCTGGGCAGTACGGATACCTTGTTGCTCAAAGACCTTCTGTCCGAAGAAGACCTGGATTTTCTGAAGGAAGCCGAAGACGGCACCTATCTGGTCGAAGTGGCAGAAGCTATGGATTTGACCGATTTGATGCCGGACTTGTCCGATGCCATTCATTTTGAGGATGTCGCTACCCAGGAGAAGATTACGTATAGCCTCCTGGAATCCGTCGCTGGGGCCAATCCTGCGCCGGTGCAGTTGGAGGATAACGGGCAGGCCGCGGAGTTTCATCTGAACATCGGGCCGATAGATATTCCTCAGGAGATTGAACACCTGGATTACATCTATATGGAGGATGCCTATTTCTACCTGGATGTTGCTTTTGAAGATATTCCCGGATTTGAGGCCGACTTCCGTCTGGAACTGGACATCGAGCTGCCCAAAGAGCTGCTTTCGGATGATCCTCGGCTGAATGAAAACCGTCATATTTTCATTGACCAGTACTTTGAAGATCATCAACTGTCCCTGGATCCGCTGCACATCACCGGATTTGATTTCTCGGACATTGAACTTACCTCTCCTTTTGAGCACGACGAACTGATCCGGGTAACCGGCCGTCTGTATGCCGAGCATCCTGAATTGGACATGACCGAATATGTCGGAACTCCGATTGAACTGACCATCAACCTGGGCGTCAGACATATGGTGGTAACCCGCGTTTTCGGAACCCTGGATTATGAGATGACCCACGACCAGACCTTCTCGTTGGGCGATTTGCCGGATTTTATGCAGAATGAAGATTTTGTATTGGACCTCTACAACCCGCACCTGTGCCTGGATATGATTTCCAACCTGGGGGTTCCGATGAATGCTACCGTGGATATTTTCCCGATCTGGAACGGTGTACCGGATCAGAACAGCAAAGCCAGTGTGGATCTGTCGATTCCCAGTAGCGAACATCCCGAAGATCTGTTGACTACGCGTTATTGGATTGCTGACAGCAATGCGGATATGCCCGAAGGATATGTCTTTATTCAAGAAGATCTTTCCGTACTGTTGCAACGCATTCCCGATTCGTTCCTGATGCAGATCAATGGCCGGACTGACAAATCGGTAGAGCACGTTTTTGAGCCGCAGGCCGACTATTATGTGGAAATTGATTATGATTTTGTGGTACCCTTGGCCTTTGGTCCCAATTTGAGCATGGCCCTTTCGGATACCTTGACCAACATGCCTCCCGTATTGGGCAAGTTGCTGGATATGGGCTCATTGTCCTTTATCGGGGATGTTGTCAACAGTTTGCCGTTGCAACTGGATATGGAATTGGAACTGTTGGATGCCGATTATCAGCTCATTCCTCTGCAGACTCCTTGTAAACAACTGATCCAGGCTTGTGGTCTGGACGGCAACCCTTCGCTGACGACTTTGAACCTGAATGTTCAGGCCCAAGAGGGAGCGGATGCTTCCGCTTTGGAACACATTCGATTGAATTTCTACCTTACTTCCGGGAATCTGGAAGGTCTTGCGCTGGATGTGGAGGATTTCATCCGTGCAACCCTGGCCGTGAGCGTGCCGGGTGGTCTGACCGGAACTTTTGACGAGTGGGGAGAATTGTTTGACAAAGAATAACAGCAACTTTAAAAGCAAGATATCATGAGAAACCATCTATATACCTGGGTCATCTGTACCTTATTCAGCCTGCTTATCGTCAGTCCGATGAGTGCACAAGCCCTGCGGGGCAGTTATTTCGCGGAAAATGCGACCCTTCGTCACCGGTTGAACCCTGCTATGATGCCGGACAACGGTTACCTGGGGCTGCCGGTCATCGGCAATACGGGTGTCGGTGTCAACAGCAATTTGGGACTGAGCAATTTCCTGTTCCCTCAAAATGGACAGTTGCTCTCGTTCATGCACCCGGACGTGTCAGCCGATGATTTCCTGTCCGCTTTGCCGGTGGATCCTTTCCTGGATGTGGAATTTGATACGGATTTGCTGAGCGTGGGCTTCTATTCCAGCAAAAATGCATTCTGGACGGTGGATCTGTCCTTGCGTGCGATGGCGGATACCCGATTGCCCTATGATTTGTTTGCCTTCGCCAAACAGGGGATGAATCAGCTGCCCCAATCCTATACGTTGCGTGATTTTACCTTGCAGGAAGACCTCTATGCACAAGTGTCCGTAGGATATGCCCGCGACTTGAGCAATCTGGTTGAAGGTTTGCGCGTGGGTGCAAAAGCCAAACTGCTGCTGGGTGTGGAACGCATTGATCTGAGAATCAACAAAGCAGATATCACTTTGTCCCAGGATGCCTGGTTGGTGAATACCGATGCGGTGGGACTGGTGATGGGAAAAGGGATTCGTCTTCCCGAAAATCAGGATGCAGAATTCGAAATGCCTGAAATCGGTGATCTGGGGATCGGCGGCTTCGGCTATGCCTTTGATCTGGGAGCAGAATACGAATTCAATTTGGGCATCCCGATCCTGGATGGTCTGCGTCTGTCGGCTTCGTTGACCGATCTGGGCAATATTTCCTACAGCGAGGATAACGTGCAGCAACTGGTTTCTGCCGGATCGTTCACCTACGAAGGATTCCCGGACCTGACGTTGGATAGTTATGATTTTGAGGCGGCATTCGATCAGATTGCCGATGAGTTCATGGCTTTGGCCAATTTCCGGGAAACCGGCCTGACCGAGAGCACTTCCTACTCCACGGATCCGCGTCTGTATCTGGGTGCCGAATATCCTTTCCTGAACAATTCGATGAGTGTTGGGGTGTTGTATTATTCGCGATTCCGCCCCTCACGTACGGAATCTGAAGTGACCTTCTCCTATAATTACCGACCGAACGAGTGGCTAGCTGCCGGCGTCAATTATTCTTTCCTGAATCAGGCCAAATCCATCGGATGGTTGTTGGAATTCACGCCCAAACGTGGGGTCAATTTCTTCTTGGGCAGCGATTATACCTATTTGGAATTCAGTCCCCAGTTCCTGCCGATCGAACGTTTCTGCATGAACATGCGTTTCGGCCTGACCCTCTCTTTTGCCAACCGTTTTGCAAAAGCAGCGGATAAGGACTAAAAGAAGACGGTCAGCCCGTCGTAAGCGGGGCTGACGTGGTCCGGAAGCAGTGACTGCAATTGCTGGTGCGGATCAATCTGATGGGACAGGTGGGTGAGGTAGTTGCGGGCAGCTCCGACCTGACGGATGACTTCCAAGGCTTGAGGAAGTGAAAAATGAGAGAGGTGGGGTGTATGACGGATTGTATTGATCACGAGTACCTCCACTCCTTTCATTTTTTCTATTTCACCGGTATCGATCCGGTTGGCATCGGTCAGGTAGGCGAGTTTTCCCATCCTGAAACCCAGTACCGGGAGCCGGTGGTGCCATGCGCGGATCGGGATGATGGTGGCATTTGAGATATGGAACGGCTGCTCATCAATCGTATGCAGTTCGAACCGGGGGATGCCGGGGTAGCGGAACTCGGAAAAAGCGTAGGCGTATTCCTGTTTCAGCGAATCCTGGACGCGTTGCTCTGCATAGATGGGGAAATCTTTGTCATACAGGTAATTGAATGCTCTTACATCGTCCAGCCCCCCGGTGTGGTCCTTGTGCTGGTGGGTGAGCAGGACGGCATCCAGTGATGTGATGTTTTCACGGAGCATCTGTTGCCGGAAATCCGGACCGGCATCAATGACCAGCTTGAGTCCTTGATATTCGATGTAGGCCGAGCAGCGTAGCCGTTTATCGTGTGGGTCTGCAGATTGACAGACCGGACATTGGCATCCGATCATCGGTATTCCTTGCGAGGTACCGGTACCCAGAAAGATGAGCTTGTTTTGCATTCGTCAAAGGTAGAAATTTTGTTTAACTTTGCGATATGAAAGGGAAATTATATTTGATTCCTTCTCCTTTGGGGGATAACGATCCCCGGGAAGTGATTCCGGCCTCCGTTCTGGAAAGAATCCATCATATCCGCCATTTTGTTGCCGAGGAAATCCGGACCGTACGCCGTTATCTGTCCCGCGCCGGACTCAAAGGTCAGATCGAGCAGTTGACTTTCTACGAGTTGAACGAACACACGCCGGCTCTGGAGGTCGAAGGCCTGCTTGCCCCCTTGTTGTCCGGTGAGGATGTGGGCTTGATTTCTGAAGCGGGATTGCCGGCCGTTGCCGATCCGGGTGCCGATCTGGTCTGGCTGGCGCAGCAGCAGGGTATCGAGGTCATCCCGATGGTGGGACCTTCCTCCCTGATGTTGGCCTTGATGGGCTCCGGCCTGAATGGCCAGCGCTTTGCTTTTCACGGTTACCTGCCGGCCAAGAAAGAAGAACGCAGAAAAGCACTTGCCGAACTGGAGCGTGAATCCATCCGGCTGCACCAGACTCAGCTGTTTATTGAAACGCCCTACCGCAATGAGGCGCTGTTGGATGATCTGCTGGCAGGACTGCATCCTCGGACCCGCTTGTGTCTGGCCGCGGATTTGACCTTGCCGACGGCCTATTTGAAGACCAATACCGTTGCCGGTTGGAAAAAGGCCCGGCCGGTGCTGGGAAAACGACCTTGTGTCTTTTTATTTTTAGCGTAGCGAATTATGATTGGAAAGTTAGCATTGAACGATTTGGTATTCTGGGCTCACCACGGTTGTTTTGAAGAAGAGCGCATCATCGGCAACCGATTCGTGGTTCAGTTTTCCGCCGAATACGATATGAAAGCTGCGGCCTGTTCCGACCAGTTGGAGGACGCAGTCAATTACCAGGTACTTTATGACTTGATCCGTGAGCAGATGGCCCAGCCTTCCAACCTGCTGGAATGTGTGGCCCTGCGGATTCTGGAAGCCATTCGCCAGCGTTTTCCCCAACTGCATCAACTGACGGTTGCCATCTCGAAGATCAATCCTCCACTGGGAGGAGAGGTCGGCGCCTCACAAGTCACCCTAACCTTGCCCTGATACGTCTATGAATCCTGTCGGAAAACAACGCGTTGCTTTTGCAACCCTGGGCTGCAAGCTCAACTATGCGGAAAGTTCGACCCTGGCCCGTCAGTTTCAGGAGGCCGGGTACGAAGTGGTCCCTTCCACCCAGGTTGCAGATGTCTACGTCATCAATACCTGTTCGGTGACCGAACACAGCGACAAGAAATGCCGCAACATCATCCGTCGTCTGATCAAACGCAACCCGGATGCCCGAATTGCGGTAACCGGTTGCTATGCCCAACTCAAGGCCGATGAAATTGCTGCTATACCGGGGGTGGACCTGGTGGTGGGAGCGGATCAGAAAGGCAACCTTTTTGCCCGTCTTTCGGAGTTGCCGGCCAAATCTGGCGGTGCAGGACGGATCCATGCCTGTGCCATCAACCAGGTGGCAACAATTTTCCCGGCCTATTCTTCCGGAGAGCGGACGCGTTCCTTTTTGAAGGTGCAGGACGGCTGCAATTACCGTTGCTCCTATTGTACCATTCCTATGGCTCGTGGAGAAAGCCGGAACCTGCCGATCGCGACATTGGTGCAGGAGGCCGAGCGCATTGCCGCCGCCGGCATCCGCGAGGTGGTGCTGACCGGAGTCAATACCGGAGATTTCGGACGCACGACCGGCGAGTCGTTTCTGGAACTGCTCAAAGCCTTGAATGCCGTGGACGGCATTGAACGTTACCGGATTTCATCCATCGAACCCAATTTGTTGACCGAAGAAATCCTGGCCTGGATTGCCGGTGGATCCAAATTTGCACCGCATTTCCATATTCCGCTCCAATCCGGATCGGACCGCATCCTGGCGGCTATGCGAAGACGCTACAACACGACCCGTTTCCGCGAGAAGATCGCCCTGGTGCGCAAGTATGTGGATCATGTTTTTATCGGAATTGATGTCATCGTCGGATTTCCGGGTGAGACCCAGGAACTCTTTGAAGAGACCTGTTCCCTGTTGGAAGAACTCCGTCCTGCCTTTATTCACGTCTTCCCTTATTCCAGAAGACCGGGAACGGATGCAGCCAGTATGCCGGACCAGGTGCCGGAACCGGTCAAGGAAGAGCGGGTGGCACGCTTGAGCGCATTGTGTGAGCGCCTGCACCAGGAATTTTGTGAGCAGAACCGGGGACGGGAAGAAACCGTACTCTTTGAAAGTACCCTGCGAGGAGGAAAAATGTTTGGTTATACCTCCAATTACATACGGGTGGAACGCCCTTATGATCGGGAAATGATCGGTAAATTGATAAAAGTCACGTTATGAACAACAGCAGTATCAGTGAAGCATTGAAAGCCGGCCGCTCTTCCTTGGCCGTGGTCGGATTGGGGTACGTCGGTTTGCCGGCAGCCCTGGCATTTGCGGCGCATTTTCCAGTGATCGGGTACGATTACAACGAGGAAAAAGTACAGGCTTTGGCCGCTGGCAAGGACCCGAACGGCGAATTGACAGCCGCCTCTTTTGAGCAACGTTCCATCCGTTTCACGACCGATCCGGCGGTGCTGGCACAAGCTTCGTTCTATGTCGTGGCGGTACCGACTCCGATTGACCGGCACAACCAACCCGATCTGGCACCGCTGCTCTCAGCCACGGCCACAGTCGCCAAGGTATTGAAACCGGGGGACTATGTGGTGTACGAATCTACGGTTTATCCGGGTTGTACCCGAGAGGATTGTGTTCCGGTACTGGAGAACTTGTCCGGACTGACGGCCGGGGTGGATTTTCAAGTGGGCTATTCTCCCGAACGCATCAATCCCGGTGACCGTAAGCATACCTTGTCCAACACCGTCAAAATCGTCTCCGGTTGGGATCCGACTGCCCTGGAAGAGATCGCTGCTGTCTATGAAACCATCATTGAGGCAGGGGTGTTCCGGGCGACCTCCATTGAGGTGGCTGAGGCTGCCAAAATCATTGAAAATACCCAACGCGATGTCAACATTGCCCTGATGAACGAGTTGTCCATCATCTTTGGAAGAATGGGCATCAACACTTACGAAGTCCTGGAGGCTGCGGGGACCAAATGGAATTTCCTGCCGTTTTATCCCGGTCTGGTAGGCGGACATTGTATCGGGGTGGATCCGTACTACCTGGATCACAAAGCCCGTCAGCTGAAATACCATACGCAGATCATCAGCTCTGGCCGTTTTGTGAACGACTCCATGGGTGGCTACATCGGCAAGAAAGCCGTCAAACAGCTGGTGGCCATGGGAAAATCGCCCCTGGGGGCCCGTGCTCTGGTGCTTGGGTTTACCTTCAAGGAGGATGTGTCGGACATCCGCAATACCAAAGTGGCGGACATCATCCGGGAATTCATGGATTATGGACTCCAGGTGGATCTGGTGGATCCGATGGCCGATCCCCGGCAGGTAAAACAAGAATATGGGTTTACGATGCAGCAGGAGCCGGACAGCCATTATGATGTCATTGTACTGGCGGTCGCACACAGGGCCTATCGGGACTTGTCCGTGGAGCAGTTGCGCGCCTGGGGCGGTGAACGGGCCCTGTTGGTGGATGTCAAAGGTATTTTCCGGCACCAGCGCGAAGCGTTGGGATGGTCGTACTGGAGCCTTTAGGAGCCTTTAGAAGCCCAGAAACTGGTAGGGTGACTCCTTCGGCGTATTGATCTGCTGGCGTTTTTTGATCTCTTCCTGTTCGCGGATGAGTTCCTGTTCTGCTTTCAGCAATTGTTGGAGTTCGTATTCTTCTTCCCGCTTCTTCTTCCAGACGAGGTTGCGCCACAATTCTTTCAGGCTGTTGAATTCGTCTTGGAAACTGAAACCGAAGCCGGTGCGCTGGGTATTGTCCAGGTAGTTGGAATAGTCATCGGCCGAGTGGGTAAACAGGGTCAGACGAATCCGTCCGTCCTTGCTGAGTTTGATTTCGGTATCCAGGTTGCCCATCCAGTTGGAACTGGTTTCGGTATGGTTGGTGTTGTTGCCGACGTTTCCATTGAGAATCACCCGGTTGTTGAAGAATTGGGTGGATAGGGAAACATCAAAGATATCTTCTCCCTTCATGTCCTGCTGGTAGTTCAATCCCAAGTCGACCGGGATATTGAGCTGGCGGAAGATGTTGTTGAGCTGGTTGGAGACCATTTCACTGGTGTAGGAGTAGAGCAGGGTGGAGGTGTTGACAATACCGGATTGCTCATCGGGTAGGAAGGAGCCGGAAAGCAGCAGGGAGATGGTTTGTCGCAGGACTTTGTCTTCGGTACTCAAGGCACTTTCCACACGCCCTTTGGTGATGGGGTCCAGGTCGGGAACTTCAATGTTGAAGGAGATTTCCGGGTTGAGCAGGGATCCGGTCATGGCAATGCCGCAGACCACGTCCCGGCGGGTACCAACCGATGTCGTATCCGAGATCAGGGTGGAGATGGAAGCCTTGGTGTTGTAATTGGCCTTCAGATTGACCCGGGTATCGGCAATGCCACCGCCAAAGGTTACGGTCCCCCCGTCTTCAATCACAAAGTCCTTGGCCACCATTCCGAGCAGGACAAACCGGTAACTTCCCTCCTGGATCCGGTAATCACCCCGGAGGTTGAGAATGTCTCGGGCTGGATTGATGTCAATGTCGATGTTGCCGGATCCTTTGCTGCGGATGATGTCACCCGTTTCCTCATTGATTTCAATCAGAATCTCGGCATCCGAGTTGACGGTCGCCCGTCCGGAGATCTGAATGTTGGATTTGGGGGCAATTTTGGCCGCATGGATCTCCAGCTGTTCTTCCAGTGCTTTTTCCAAAATGACACTCGACGAATTGAAGGTCAGCAGTTCGGTCTGGGTGGCGGACAGGGAGGACGAGAGCGGAACGTGGATGCTGGTCTGGTCTGCCGTCGCCGCTGTGAATTCCACTTGCAGATCGTTGAAGGTGCCGCGCAAGGCGACATTGCCGCTGGCGTTGGCGGTTCCGTAGAAGGTATCGTTGTCCTTTGCCGTCGTGTTCAGGCATTGGAAATTCTGGAACGAAAGTTTGGTGTCCAGGTAGATGTCATTGAAATAGCGGTGTGTGATGCTGCCTTCAAGACGGGCCCGGCTGTCTTTGCTGTCGGTGATGTAGATCCGGTCAAAGGTAATCTCTCCTTCGGCAACACTGAAATCCCCTTCCAGGATGTAAGGAACCCCGGTGTAGACGGGAGTGAAGACAAACTGGTTGAAACGGCAGTTTTCTCCGGTCAGGCTCAAACGGTCCGTTCTGCCGGCAATCTTCAGGTTGCCGCTCAGGGAGCCGGAGCTGGTGAGCAGTACGTCTTTGAGGAACGGATTCAAGTACTTCAACGACAATCCTTGCAGGTCGGTATTCAAGTTCAGGAACTGGTTGGAGGGCTGGTAGTGACCGTATATGTTGAGCGGATGGAGACCGTCTATTTCCTGATCCAGCAGCAGGTTGAGCCGGTTGTGGGTCTGGTCCCACTTGCTTTTGATGTTCAAAGTACCGATGACGTCCTCCCCAATGGCGGCTCCGTCTGCCACCAGGTCGATGAACAGGTTCGGGGTACTGAGCAAGGAGGAAAGGTTGGCTTTTCCATTGAGAATGCCTTTGATCTGAGGCGAATCCATGAAGAATGTGTTGACGGCGGACAGATCCAGGTTCTGGATTTCCAATGCCATCTGATGGTTTTCCTGGTGTCCGAGTTTGCCGTTGGCGATGATCGCTTGCTCGTCGGAGGTCATGAACAAGTTGTCCAGCAGGTATTCGCCATCGCCGATGCAGACGGTAAACGGACGGATGTCCCACAGATCGTCTTGCAGGAAGAAATAGGAATCGTTGACATATATCCAGGTTTTGTGCGGTTCCGTAGGGGTTGACCGGTCAAAGAACAAATCAGCGGACAGGAAGAGCTCGTTGCGCAAGGCTGTAGCATTGGCAAAACCGATCTCGCTGTGGATGAGACCTTTGTCGGAATTGACCCCAACTTGGGCGTACTGCAGATCGATGCCTCCCATTTTCAGCGCATCCACACGGATGTCGGCCACCAGCAGGGAATCCGGATTGGTCAAGGAGCCCTTCAGGTTCCGGATCTGCTTGTCACCGATGGCGATGGCATCGGACTGGAGTTGGGTGGAGAATGCTCCGGTATCGGAAAGACTCAGGTTCAGGCTGGTGTTTTGGGCGATATAGAGTTCCGGTAAGAAAATCTGGCACAAGGAGCGGGTATCTGCCGTCTTGACCTGGAAGTTGAGGTTCGGTGTCGATTCGGGGGCGGGTTGTTTCTGGCCCGTTTGGAACTGGTCCTCCAGCAAAATCCGACGGATTGCAGCAAGGGCTTTCATCGGGGAATCATCCGCTACCAGAGAGGCATTGAGCATCGGGGAGATGAGTTCTCCGTGGAAGCCTTGCTCCTGAAGCGTGGAGATCAGGACGATATCTCCGATGGGATGTTTTCCGTTCTGGTTGGTGTAGTCCAGTTGCTTGAGTTCGATACTGCCCAACCAATCTTGATTGGCGGTTTGGGTCAGATCGGCCATGGCCAACATACTCGCCTGGGAAACGGATCCCCGTTGGTCCAGT
>CALCYB010000051.1 GCA_937906485.1 uncultured Rikenellaceae bacterium | reverse complement strand
CAGGAGTGATTGGAGATGCCGACTTTGGCGATCAGAACGTTTTTGCGTTTGGCCGGTGCAAATTCAAAGATGACTTGGGTGCTGTCTGCATTGAAACGTTGGCCGGTAATCGGGCGGGAGAATTCCAGGTGGAAATAGATGGGCTGGTCTTCGGACCAGGCTTTGGACCGGCGCATTCCGCGGACGGTGTTGTCGCCGAGCACTTCCAGATGGCTTTCCAGCAACTCGTCCCGGTGGAGCAGATCCAGCACCACTTGCGGGGTGGCTCCTTTTTCGTAGGTATAGCGGTGGATACCGGTGCGGGGACCGGCTGTCAGTTCCACGAGGATGGCATAATCATCCAGGTAAACGCTGTAGTAGCCCGCTGAAGCCGTTTCTTTTTCGTGGCGGAATGCGGAACGGTATAGGTCATTGCGGATCTCCGGGTGATCGTAGCCGGTAACCGGCATCAGCAGGATATCCCCGTAATCGGAGCAGCCTGTGCCACTGAGGTGGGTGTGGCTGAAACCATAGACCAGGGTGTCAGAATAGTGATAGGCCGAACAGCCGTCCCAGCCGGTAAGGCGGGTATCAGGGCTGAGCTGCACCATACCGAAGGGTGCGACAGCTCCCGGGTAGGTGTGGCCGTGGAAGTCAGTTCCGACCAGCGGATTGACGTATTGTGTGTAATCAGGGGTACTTTTCTTCTGGGCAGTCATTGTGCTGCTGATGAGCAGGCCAATGAGCAGGATCTTCCAGTGGATGAACTTCATAATGGGTTATTGGTTGTTTTTCGGTGATTGGAGGAGTTGTCGGATATGGTCCTGCATGGCCTGTTCCTGGGCTTCCACACAGAGAAGCAGTTGCAGTTGGGCACGGGAGCGGACCAGGTTGTGCTCAGGATATAGGATTTTGTAATAGGTGTCTCCGTTGATCCAGTCGGTCAGGAAACGGACAAACTGCATGTAGGGAAACAGTTCGGCTGCGTAGGGCAACAGTTCGATTTCCAGCGGGGTCAGAAAAGATCCGGCGCTTTGCAGATAGCCCTCGGAAAAAGCCTTGAAAATATCCAGGTCGAAGGCAATCCGCTTCAGATCGGGTTCGTCTTCGGCTACGGGGTTGGCTCCGGTTCGCAGGAAGTCCCCGAAATCGGAGAACACAAAACTGGGCATGACGGTATCCAGGTCGATGACGCAGAGGATGTTTCCGTCCCGGTCAAAGAGCATGTTGTTGACTTTCGTGTCGCAGTGGCAGATGCGTTTGGGCAGTTTGCCTTCACGGTGCAGGCGTTCTGCCTGACACATTCTCTGGCGACGTTCCTCGACTGCCTGCAACAAGTCCTGTACGGTGCTTACGCGGCCGACCGGATCGGCCGCTACCGCCTGGTCCAATTGCTGGAGGCGGAATTCCATGTTGTGGAAGTCAGGAATGGTTTCACCCAGGGTGTCCGGCAGGTCAGCGAGTTGCTGCTGGAATTGGCCGAAGGCCAGCCCGACATTGCGGGCAGAGGCCGGAGTGACGGCTTCTTGGGTGTAGGAATCGGATACGTACACCATCATCCGCCAATAACTGGAACCGTCGTACCAGTAGTCTTTGCCGTCCCGGGCCGGGATGAAACGCAGTACGCGGCGATCCAGGTCCTTGATGCCCTGACCGGCAAGTTTGCAGCGGATATGCCCGGTGACTTGTCGGATGTTGCGTTGCAGCAGGTCCACATCCTGGAAGATGGCGTGGTTGATGCGCTGCAGGACATAATCGGGACAATCTGCTTCTGCGGTGTTTACGCGGAAACTGTCATTGATCAGACCGGCTCCCAGGGGCTTGGGCGTAAGTGGTGTGCCGGTCAGTTGAAAATGGGATAGGATGGTGTTCAAGTCGTTCATGGGTTATTCGGCAAATGCGTGACGGTAGCCCTGGGTTCTGTTCCAGGCACCACGGGTGAAGTCAGGAATGGCAACCGGGGCCGAGTTGTTTTCGATGGAAAGGGCGGTCAATTCGGGCAGACAGCACCATTCGGCCAGGTCATAGACGTCCATATCAAGCGGAAGTCCGTTGCGCAGGCAGTAGACCAGACGGTAGTCCATGATGAAGTCCATGCCGCCGTGACCACCAACCTTCTTGGCGATTTCTTCCAGTTCCTGGTGGATGGGGTGTTTGTAAGCAGCCATTGCAGCATCCTCAATCTCCTTTGAAGCAAAGCCGTGAGGATTAAGA
>CALCYB010000050.1 GCA_937906485.1 uncultured Rikenellaceae bacterium | reverse complement strand
GAATGTTGCATAACTATAAATTAGGGGTAAACAGCTGACGGTTGGCGATGGACTTGCTCAAGGTGAGCTGGTCAGCATACTCCAGATCATCACCAAAGCCCACACCCCGCGCAATCGTGGACACCGTCACAGAACAATCTGCTAATAATTTGTACAAGTAAAAGGATGTCGTCTCTCCCTCCATGTCGGTACTCAAGGCCAGAATCACCTCCTGCACGTTGCCTGCCTTGACCCGTTCGACCAATTCCTTCATGGTCAGATCCGAAGGGCCAATCCCATCCATCGGAGAAATGACACCGCCCAGTACATGATAGACACCACGGTATTCCCCTGTGGCCTCAATGCTCAATACGTCGCGGATGCTCTCGACCACACAAATCAGTGAATGGTCCCGGCGCTGGTCCCGACAGATCGGACAAACCTCATCGTCGGTAATCATGGAACAGACCCGACAATGCCGCACCTCTCTGCGAAAACGGCCGAGGGACTCCACAAACAGATCCACACGTTCCCGCGGCTGCTTCAAAAGATGCAGGGCATAGCGCAAGGCGGTCTTCTTACCAACTCCTGGCAAGGATGCAAATTGCTCCACCGCAGCCTGCAAGAGCTGTGATGGAGCATAAGGATCAGGACGCATCATTCCTTATTTATCTATTTTTGGCTTTGGTAGGCATCCACTGCGTGGCGCACAGAGCCGTGTTTCAACAAAAGGAATTTTGCATATTCGTAATCGGTGATGCCCGTTTCGTCCATGATCATTTTGGTTCCACGGTCCACCAATTTGGCATTGGTCAGCTGCATATCCACCATCTTGTTGCCTTTTACGTGACCCATACGGATCATCGTCGAGGTGGAAATCATGTTCAGAATCAATTTTTGTGCAGTACCAGCTTTCATCCGGGTACTTCCCGTCACAAATTCAGGACCCACAACGGCTACAATCGGAATTTCAGCCTCCGCAGCAGCGGGAGCAGCCGGGTTACAGGTGATGCACGCAGTCAGGATACCCCGGGCACGGGCCTGCTTCAACGCACCGATCACATAAGGGGTGGTACCTGATGCAGCAATACCCACTACCACATCGTTCTCACCCACATGGTAGGGTTGCATATCTCTCCAACCACCATCCCAATCGTCTTCCGCAGCTTCAACGGCTTTGCGGATAGCCGTATCTCCTCCTGCGATCAAGCCAATCACCAAATCATAAGGAGCACCGTAGGTCGGTGGAATTTCAGAGGCATCCAAAATACCGAGACGACCACTCGTACCTGCCCCCAGGTAGAAAAGGCGTCCACCTTTCTTCATACGTTCCACAATTCCATCCACCAATTTTTCAATTTGGGGAATGCATTGTTCAACCGTGATGGGAACCAGCCGGTCTTCTTTGTTCATGTTCTCCAGCAATTCCCGTGTCGTCATCTGGTCTAAGTTCTCATAACGGGAAGCTTGTTCTGTAACTTTCATCGTAAGTAGGTTTATGATTTTTAACTGTGGTACTCAACCAATCCGGTAATCGGGCTTTTGAGAATCTTGCCGATTTTCATGCCATGAGCCTGCGCCGATTCTTCCAAAATATCCCGGTAATAATGGGCCACCGATCCCACCAGATTTACCTCACAGGAGGCATAGTCGTATTGTGAAATGTTTCTCTCAAAGAAATCATCGAAACAACGGCGCAAAAGCTTCGCAATGTGAGGATGGCTTCGGAATTCATTGATAAAAGGAGAGAAAGACGCCAAGAAGCGGCTCGGCTGGCCTTCGCGATAGACCTTTTGGACAATTCCCGCATAGTCAAGTCCGTAACGTCTGACAAACTCTTCTTCAATCTCTTTGGGAAGCAACCCTTTGACAAAATCAGAAATGAAATGCTTGCCGATGACAGCACCGCTGCCATCATCACCCAAAATAAAACCACCGGCTCTTACGTTTTTCGTAATTTTCTCGCCGTCGTAGAAACAAGTATTGGCTCCGGTCCCCAGAATGCAGGCGATGCCGGGACGATTGCCGCACAAGGCACGAGCTGCTGCCAAAATATCTGATTCAGCTGCGCAAGAGCATCCCGGAAAGACCGCATCAAAGCACTCAGCCAAGGTCTGTGATACTTGCGCAGAAACAACACCCGCCCCGTAAAAATAAACTTCACGGACTCCAGGTCCCAACACCGGCAGAAGATGTTTCTTTAACAGATCGACAATTTGCTCGGGCGTCAAGAAAACCGCATTGATTCCTTCTGTTTGTATTTCCACCATTGAACCATCGGGTTTAATGCAGCGCCAATCCACTTTGGTCGCACCGCTGTCGGCTATCAGAATCATAATATTTCGAAGATTAAAATTACCCTGCAAAGATAAGCAAAGATCGGGAATTACTGTGCTTTTTCGACCAAAGATATCTCATATAACTCGGGCCACAGTTTCCCGGTCAAATACACCTTATCGCTTTGACGATCATAGGCAATCCCATTCAACACATCCACAGCACCGGCGTAACGGGAAGGCAAGAGTCCGGCACAATCCACCGTTGCTTCGACATGACCGTCCTGCGGATCGATGATGACCACATAGTCGGTTCCATACACATTGGCCCACACCTTTCCGTCAATGTACTCCAATTCATTGAGATAAGGCACCTTTTTGCCGGCCTTTGTCACCGTCACCTCCCGCTGCGCTTCCAACGTCATCGGATCCATGAAGTATAGCGTAGAAGTTCCGTCACTCAAAATCAAAGAGGTTCCGTCGGTAGTCAATCCCCAACCTTCAGTGGGCACATACATCTGACCGACCAGGTTCAAAGCCCGGTCATAAACAAAACAGACATTTTCCCGCCAGGTCAACTGATAAATGTGCCCGCCATAGAAACAAGCACCTTCCCCAAAGAATTGTGGCTCCATAGATTTGTTCAGCACCACACGACCGGAAGCCAGATCCAACTGTCGGATGGCCGATTCGCCATATTGCCCCACCGACTCGTACAAAACGCCATCCAACAGGAAAAGTCCTTGGGTATAGGCCGATGGATCATGGTGAAAAACGGTTTCAGCAACGGCACGATACTCGCGGACCTGTGCTTTTTCCCCTACACCAGCCCACAAAGCTCCTGCCAGACAAAGGACAAGCAACGATATGATCCAGTAGCGATGCTTCATCGTCTTGCCTTATAATCCATAGCAGCCTTCACAAAAGCCACAAAGATCGGTTGCGGATTTTCAGGTGTACTCTTCAATTCGGGGTGGAATTGTACGGCAATATAGAAAGGATGTTCAGGAATTTCCACAATTTCCACCAGACCGGTATCCGGATTCTGTCCACTGGTGATCAGACCGGCTTCGTTCAAGCGTTCACGGTACTCGCTGTTGACTTCGTAGCGGTGGCGGTGACGTTCGGAAATCAGGGTCTTGCCATAAATCCGATAGGCCAAGGAGCCTTCCTTCAGCTCACATGCATAGGCGCCCAAACGCATGGTCCCACCCTTGATGGTCGTCGTCTTCTGGTCTTCCATCAGGTTGATTACCGGATCGGGCGTATTGGGTCGTACCTCGGTAGATGCCGCCTCGGTCAACCCCATCACATTGCGGGCATACTCCAGAACGGCCATCTGCATCCCCAGGCAGATACCAAAGAAGGGCACTTTGTTTTCACGGGCATATCGGACGGCCAGCAATTTCCCTTCAAGACCCCGTTCGCCAAATCCGGGAGCGACCAGAATGGCGTCCATACCGGAGAGTTTGTCTTGCAGGTTCTCTTCATTGAGGTATTCACTGTGAATGCTGGTCACCCGAACTTTGCAATGGTTGGCGGCACCCGCATGAATAAAGGATTCAAGAATAGACTTGTACGCATCCTGCAACTCCACATATTTTCCCACCAGGGCAATGTTGACTTCACTTTGGGGATGGAACAAGCGGTCCAGAAAAGCGTTCCAACGGCTCATATCCGCCTCTCCCACTTCCAGATGGAGGTGTTCGATGGCCAATTCGTCCAGTTTTTCCTTGGCCATGTTGAGCGGCACTTCATAGATGCTCCGGGCGTCAATGGACTGGATGACCGCATTGGGTTTCACGTTACAGAACGCAGCCATCTTGCGACGCATATCCGTCGGAATATCATGCTCGGTACGGCAAACAATTACATCGGGATAGACCCCATATTGTTGAAGCATCCGGACAGAATGCTGGGTCGGCTTGGTCTTCAGTTCTTTTGCTGCATTGAGATACGGCACCAAGGTCAGGTGAATCAGCATATGGTCTTCATCGGGCAATTCCCATTGCAATTGTCGCACAGCCTCCACATAAGGCAGGGATTCAATATCTCCGACGGTGCCCCCCAACTCGGTAATAATCACATCATAATTACCGGTTTTGCCCAGCAACAGCATCCGGCGTTTGATCTCATCGGTAATGTGCGGAATGATTTGGACCGTCTTGCCCAGGTAGGCACCCTGACGCTCACGGTCAATCACCGAACGATAAATCCGACCGGTTGTCACATTGTTCGCCTTGGAAGTATAGGTATTCAGAAATCGTTCATAGTGACCCAGATCCAAGTCCGTTTCCGCACCATCCTCAGTAACATAACATTCTCCGTGCTCATACGGATTGAGCGTACCGGGGTCAATGTTGATATAGGGGTCAAATTTCTGGATAGTTACCCGCAAATTTCTAGCTTGCAGCAATTTAGCCAAAGATGCAGAAATAATACCTTTACCGAGTGATGAGGTCACTCCTCCCGTAACGAAAATATACTTTGTTGCCATAATCTCAAAAACTGATACTCATACGGGGGAACAAAGTTAAAATATAGAGAAGAAGATTCCAAATTAAATTTGTTACCTTTACCGCTAGAAAAGCACGACAAAAAGATGAAACCAACCCACTGTGACCACCGTTTTGAGGTATATACCTCTGATGCTGACGCGCTTCAACACCTGAAGGCCCACGCACTACTCTGTAAAATGCAAGACATTGCCAACGAACATGCCAGCCAACTTAATTTTGGATATGACCAGATGATTGCCAAACGTACAGCCTGGGTGCTTTCTCGGATGAAAGTGCGTTTTCTGCAAGAGATCTCATGGAGGGATCAAGTTACTTTACGCACCTGGCACAAAGGGGTCAAAGGGGTGTTCTCCATCCGCGACTTCAAGGTATTTGATGAACACCAACCGGATCAGCCGCTGATCCTGGCTACAACATCCTGGCTGATCATCAACCTGGACAACCGCCGGATGCAACGTGCGGATCACATCATCGGTACCGATATCATTGAAACAGCACACCAGGAGGATGCCATCGCCGAGGTCTGCGACAAGATTGCCGTTCCCCAAGACCTGCAGCCCGCCGGCACAAGAACGGTCCGCTACTCGGACATTGACTTCAACTTGCATACCAACAACGCCAAATACGTGGAATGGAGCCTGGATGCCCTGGATGCAAACTACCTGCTTGAACACCCCATCGAAGAGTTCCAGATCAATTTCAATGCAGAATCACGGCTGGGCGATGAAGTCCAGCTCCACAGAGGCGTCTACAATGACCGGGAACAATATGTAGAAGGAACGCTTGATGGAAAAAACATTTTCCAAATCCGGATATGTTTTAAGGCCTGATTCATTCAATTTCCCGCTTTTTTTGTAATTTCGCGCCAAAGGAGGGACACTCCATCGCTGTCACTGACAGAGGAAAGTCCGGACAGGACAGAGCACCGTACTGTGGAAAGCACAGGTAGGCGTAAGTTTACGGGAGGTGTAACAGAAAATAACCGCCTTTCGGGGTAAGGGTGAAAACGCGGGGTAAGAGCCCACGACCGATGTTCGGCAACGACATGGGGGTACGCACCTACGGCCTGCAATGCCAAATATACCGACAATTAAGGGTGGCTCGCCCAATGCCGGGGGGTAGGCAGCACAGATAAATGATGGAGACCAGTTTACTGGCACAGAATCCGGCTTATCGGCCCTCCTTTTTATTTATTATACCAAAATCTGCACATTCATCATGAACCAGAATCCCATGGCCCTGATGGGCCTCACCGCCAGCCTGCTCCTGACCGCTGGAGCCACGGTTTCCGTCCATGCCTTCACCGGCCACATGACGCAGCAAAACCAACAATTCCAGCAGTCCCGGCAACAGCAGACGGATCAGCAGCTCCAACAACGCAAATACACTTGGGAAGACCAGCAGAAGATTGAACAGGTGCTGGAAGCCTTGAAGCCCTATAGGAACGAATCCTCGTCCGAACTGATGATTCGTGTTGCCAAAATGTTCCTGGGCACACCTTACGTGGCCGGCACCTTGGAACACGAGCCGGAACAACTGGTCGTCAATGTACTGGAAACGGACTGCATCCTTTTTGTTGAAATGTGTACCTGCTTTGTCAAGACGCTGCAACATGCAGAACCGAGCTTTGAAACCTACTGCCGGCAACTCCAACAGCTGCGTTATGAAAATGGGGTGATCAACGGCTATGGATCCAGACTTCACTATACTTCTGCCTGGATCCTGCAAAACCAAGCGAACCAGATTCTGGAAGAAATCACAGCAACACTGCCCGGGGCATCTGAGAAGTCGCAGCGTTTTTCTTTCATGACCGACAATGCGGAACGCTATGCCCAGCTCAAAGACCCCGTGGCACGGGAACAGATACGGGCAATGGAAGAGCGGTTGAACCAAGAAGACTATTACTGGCTGTCACCACAGGCCGTTGCTGACGGAGTCAAAGCGGTCAAAAGCGGCGACATCGTCTGCTTTGTGGACAAACGCGAAGGATTGGACATTGCACACGTAGGCATCGCCTATGAGCACAACGGGCAAATGCACTTTATCCACGCATCCTACGGAGGGAAAGCCGTCATCATTGAACCCAAAACTCTCGCAAGCTACGCAAAGAATGGGCTACGCGTCTGCCGTTTGCTTTCCGGGAAGCAACCTACTTTCTAGAACTCATATCCTACACAAATACGAAAGGAAGAATCAACATGGTAGTCTGCCACAAGATCTGCTGCTAGTGAAATGTTGAGCGCATTAGCACTGTTTATGGCAAAGCGATAGCCTATATTTAAGCCAAAAATAGGTCCCTCTTCAATTGCTATCCCCGTTCTTAGCGCCACAAATGGTGTTCGCACAGCATTGATAAAATGGGCACGAAAATCCACAGCCACATAAACGTGTGGCTCCAGGTCTTCAGTTAGCAGTCCGGCTGCCAACCCAGAATAGAAATAAGGATTGAACTGATAGCCAAAACTGGCTTGTAGGGAGGGAGAATAAACGAGGTCGTCATCGAGGCCAAGCACACCGGCTTCCACGATCCCGCGGAATCCCGAAGACAAGCCATGAGTTTCTCCACGGGCATTCCTATTTCCAAGCTTATTTCCATGTCCGACCGGACCCAACACCTGCGCATCCATCGAAGCAGTTAACCCGACCATCAGCAGCAATGCGAATAAAAATCTTCTCATGATTACAAAGGATTAGAGGTCAAAACGCATTTTCCAGATGTTGTACGACTCGTCCGTATTGGCACGTGAAGATATGAAATAAATGTGCTTACCGTCTGCCGACCAAACGGGACTACAATCATTCGCCGGGTGATAAGTCAATTGCATGAAGTTGGTACCGTCAATTTTCACCACAAAAATATCCAGATTGTTCTTTTTGGTAATGGAAGACTTAGTGTTTCCTTGACACAGAATCCATTGCCCATCCGGAGAAACAACCGGATTGGTAAATCCTCGGTTCTTATCGGACAAGATCAGAGTTTCCTGTGCCTTCTCACTGTTTATGAGCCACAACTCGCTGGTGCCTGAAGTGGAGTTCCGGACGCAGATGAACTCGCCGGAGCCATTACCCAGCGGATAAGGGTTGTACCCTCTACAGCACGAGGTCAATGCCCCTGTCTTCAGGTCATAGGACCATACAAAGGACCCCGTATTATCCGTCCGCGTAAAATACAGAAGTTGTCCGTCCTCGGAGAGGATGGGATGCAGATCCGTATTATTGTTGGTGTGCTGATGCATCAGACTGCCGGAATAGGCGTCTGTTGAAGAAATTTGAATGCGATTTTCCTGGCTGGAATCTCCAAAATACAGCGTATTGTCTATGCCCCAAGTAAAGTCGGACACCATTCGGAAGGTGCGTTGTGTGGCATAGCCTTGGGGACCGGACTTGCGGACCATGATGTTCCACATGTTATCGACCAAAGACAAATAAGCCAAGTCCTTACCATCAGGCGAAAGATCCAACAACCGAAGGGTTGACCATGAATAATTTTCTGCAGCGCAAATTCCGACCGCGCTACCGGATACCAAATGAGAAAATGTCTTGTGACCAGCAACAACAGTGCTCGTCTCATCAGTAATCTTCATCAGACTCAACCCGCTCTCCTCAGGAGTTGAATTCTGATAATAGGCAATTTTAGGAGAACACGCTGATAATAAGATAATTAGTACCCCGCCCAGCAAAAATTGTTTGAGTTTCATAACGTTAAGGTATTAAAGGTTTGGGTGGAGGGATCAATGGATGCTTCCAATGATAGCCCTTGACTATGCAAAGATAATAAAAATACACAAAAAAAAGAGGGTCAGACTCAATGTCTAACCCTCTTGAAAAATGGCGGCTACCTACTCTCCCACCCTTATGAGGCAGTACCATCGGCGTAAACGAGCTTAACTTCTCTGTTCGGAATGGGAAGAGGTGGATCCTCGTTGCTAAAACCACCTTAATATCGCCAGATACAATTGCGTATCCGTTATATCGTTAAGAGAGATAACTCAGTACTTGCAGTTGTTTTCTCCACATTTTAGCGAAGTCTCGGGCTATTAGTATTGCTCGGCTTTGACATCACTGCCTTTACACCTGCAACCTATCAACGTAGTCGTCTTCTACGGCCCTCAGGGAAATCTAATCTTGGGGCCGGCTTCGCGCTTAGATGCTTTCAGCGCTTATCCGATCCACACGTGGATACCCGGCGGTGCAGCTGGCGCCACAACCGGTAAACCAGAGGTGTGTCCATCCCGGTCCTCTCGTACTAAGGACAGAGCCCCGCAAATTTCCTACGCCCACAACAGATAGAGACCGAACTGTCTCACGACGTTCTGAACCCAGCTCGCGTGCCAC
>CALCYB010000049.1 GCA_937906485.1 uncultured Rikenellaceae bacterium | reverse complement strand
GGCCGCCAATGTGCCGGAAAGTTACCGCGCCGGTATCGAACTGATGGGAGGGATCCATTGCGGCTTCGGACTGCATTGGGACTGGAATGCGACCCTCTCCCGCAACCGCATCCTTGATTTCAACGAGACACTGTACGGGTATGACACTGATTGGAACGAACTTCCGGCTTTGGAAATCCAACACGGCACTACCCATCTGGCCTTTTCTCCCGAGATCCTGCTCAACAACCAGATCGGCTACCAATGGAAAGGACTGGAAATCACATTGGAAACCCAATACGTCGGCCAGCAGTACATGAGCAATGCCGACATCCCGGCCCACCGTCTGGACGATTATTGCATTTCCAACCTGAACCTGTCCTGGACCTTCCATCCCCGAAACCTGAAGAGCCTGCGCATCGGAGCAACGGTCTACAACCTCTTCAACGAGATGTACGCCAACAACGGATGGGCCTCCAGCGACTACACCGGCCACCTTCCCGGCACCAGCACAACAACCAACCCCGCCACCGCTGCACGGACAACGGCTACCCCTGCAACACGCACGGCAACAAGCGCTACCCCGGTGATGGACCTGCGCAACAACTACACCGGCTATGCGGTACAGGCTGGAACGAACGTACTGGTCTATCTGAGCCTGATGTTCTGATCCTGTTTCCGGTTGATTTTTTCAATTGGTATGCAATTCGTCTCCAGTTCACCTGCAATTGGTCTATAATTTGATATAGACGATTAACGAGGACCTTCAGATACGCGTGCTGGGGGGACTCAGAACGAAAACGAACTTATATTAAAAAAAGGAGACTAATTGCTATGTTACCAGTTAAACGAATGCAACACGGATGGTTGCCCACTTTTTTCAACGATTTCTTTGATGAAGGTTTCGGCAAAATAGGAAACATCAATTCACCCGCTGTCAATGTCATTGAAAGCGACAAAGAATACAAAGTAGAGATTGCCGCCCCGGGGATGTGCAAAGATGATTTTAAAATTCGTGTGAACGAAGAAAACCGCCTGGTCATTACCATGGAACACAAAAAAGAGGATAAGACCGAAAAGAAGGATGAAAAATTCCTGCGTCGCGAATTCTCTTACACCCATTACGAACAGACGATGCTACTTCCCGATCACGTCAAGAAAGATCAGATCGAAGCCAAAATGAAACACGGCATCTTGAAAATCATGATTCCGAAAGATCTTGAAACACCGGTCAAAGAAAAAGAAGTGGAAATCAAGGTAGAATAAATTTCAAAGAAAGGGCTGGCCAAAACCAGCCCTCTTTGTTATTCCTTGGTAACCACTTGGTCTTTGAGAGAATAAACCTCCCCTGTCTCCGGACAGACGGCCCTTCCCTGTTCATCAAAATGCAGGCGATGGCCCGCACGGGATACCCAGCCGATCTGCCGCGCAGGATTACCGACCACCAGGGCATAGGGTGGCACCGGATCCACAACCACACTACCTGCACCGACAAAGGCATAATCCCCAACGTCGTGACCACAGACCAATGTAGCATTCGCCCCGATGCTTGCTCCCTTTCCAATGCGGGTAGTCCGGTACTGGTCCTTGCGCACAAACGCACTACGGGGATTGATCACATTGGTAAACACACACGACGGTCCCAGAAAGACATCATCTTCACAGAACACACCGGTATATAACGAGACGTTGTTCTGAACTTTGACGTTGTTTCCCAATATCACGCCCGGAGAAATGACAACATTCTGACCGATGTTGCAGGCATTGCCCAAGCGGCAGCCCGTCATCAAATGAGAAAAATGCCAGATTCGGGTACCTGCTCCAATCTCACAACCCGGATCCACTACAGCGGTTTCGTGTGCGAAATAAGTTGCGGCTGTTTCTTCTGTATGGGGAGTTTTCATCATGCGTATTTTTGAAAGAATCGATGGATTACGTCAGCAATGTATTGTTGTTGTTCCGATGTGAGGGCAGTGTGCATCGGCAGGGAAAGTACCGATCCGGCCAATTGCGTGGCCACCGGAAGATTTCCGACGCACCGGCAACTCGCCCGATAAGCCGGCTGATGATGCAAAGGATAGGGGTAATAGATCATCGAAGGGATCTGATGTTCCTGCAGCCAAGCTTTTAACGCATCGCGACGGGTCAGTCCTTCCGGACCGGGCCGTTGTCCTTCACGAAGGACGAGGGTGTACTGGTGATAAACATGGGTAGAATCGGGTGATTCGACCGGCAGCTGAAGCACATCCTGAAGATCGGCCAATAAAGCGCGGTATCGGGAAGCTGCCTGCCGGCGGGCCTGGTTGGCCTGATCCAGGTACTTGAGCTTCACATCCAGAATAGCAGCCTGCAGGGTATCCAGCCGACTGTTGCATCCGATCTCATCGTGGCGGTACTTGACCCGTTGACCATGGTTGGCAATGCGGTGCAGACGGTCAGCCAATTCTGGATTTTGGGTCATCATGGCCCCTCCATCTCCCATACATCCCAGGTTCTTGGTCGGGAAAAACGAAGTACAGCCCACATCCCCTATCGTTCCGGTGGCCTGCCAGGTACCATCCGCCATCCGACAGCGGGCGCCGAGCGCCTGGGCATTGTCTTCCACAACGTAGAGACGGTGCGCGCCGGCCACCTCCAGGATGGAGGGCATCGGACAGCTCTGACCAAACAGGTGCACAGGAATAACCGCTTTCGGACAGGAACGGTTTCCGGAAGACCCGCCCGAGGTCAATACCGCCTGCTCAATAGCATCGGCCTCTACCAGGAAAGTATCGGGATTCACATCCACCAGCACCGGCTTGAGTCCCAGCAGGGCTATCACCTCTGCCGAAGCGACATAGGTAAAGGCCGGAACAATCACTTCGTCTCCGGGTTGCAGTCCCAATGCCATCAGAGCTATCTGAAGAGCATCGGTGCCGTTTCCACAGGGAACCACGCGTTCTACACCCAGGTAGGCAGCCAGGTGTTGGGCGAAGGTCTTGACTTGGGGACCATTGATGAAGGAGGTCGAGGTCATGACCTCGGCCATTGCTGCATGTATTTCCTCACTAATCTGTAGATAAGGATGCAGCAAATCACACATGCGGATATCATTACTCATATAAACTTTCTGAAGGAGAATAATTTACCAACCGAAGGGATGTTTGGAGAGCGGGAATTTGGCCAACGGATGATAGTCGCCTTGCAACCCGATCGGCTGTGCGTTACGGATATCGGTGACAATCTGGATGCAATTGCGGGCTTCACTGATCCGGAAACCTTCTCCTGCCAGGATTTTACGGTAGGATTCGGTGTGGAGTTCGGTAAATCCGGCACTGAATTCAAACTCCTCTCCATCAATCAGAATGGTCCGGTAGGTGCGTTTCTCACCTTGCACGGCGTTTTCCGGGAGGGTTTCGGCATTGATACTCAAAAAATAACGTACCCTGGCCCGTTCCAGTTCCAGATACCCGGCCACACGATCGTGGGACTTGACGTGAACCACATTTTTGCGGATATCGCCAAAAATCCATTGCAACATATCGTA
The DNA here is from genome assembly GCA_937906485.1 of uncultured Rikenellaceae bacterium. GTDB lineage: Bacteria > Bacteroidota > Bacteroidia > Bacteroidales > UBA932 > JAGCJX01. The sequence continues at coordinate 4,614 of CALCYB010000049.1, read as the reverse complement.
AAAATGTACCCCGATGTTGGTAGCCACCCCTCCGCTTTTGCGCTCATCCCCCTTCCAGGAGGCATAATACCAATGGCCACGCGAGGTAATGTAGGTCAGGTCCACATCGTACACCTTGTCTTTCGGGCCGGATTCGATACGTTGTTTCAAAGCCCGGATGGCCTCGTGCAGACGGAGTTGAAGGATGGTATAGCAGTGACAGCCGGTTTCCTGTTCAATGACCTCCAATGCATCAATGTTCCAAGGGTTCAGGACCACGGGTTTTTCACAGATGACATTGGCCCCCAGACGCAATCCGTAACGGATGTGTGCATCGTGCAGGTAATTGGGGGTACAGACCGACAGGTAATCAATCCCAGCACCCTTGCGTTTGAGCAGGCTCAAATGACGGTCAAACAATTCCTGTTCCGTAAAAAAAGCGGCGTCGGGAAAATAGCTGTCCAGTATGCCGACACTGTCGAAACGGTCATACGCGGCACAAAGCCGGTTGCCGGTGTCCAGAATGGCTCGTAAATGCCTGGGAGCGATGTATCCTGCTGCTCCCACCAGAGCAAAGTTTTTTCTGTTTGGATTCATACCGCGAAATTAGGGATTTATTTCTTTAATCCCTACATTTGCATGCTGAAAGAATACACGCTGATTCCTCTATGAAACACGATATACCCGAAGAACAGAAGCGAAAATATGGATGGCTCATCAAAATCCTGTATCTGTTGTATGTAGCTGCCGTCCTCTTTTTGTGTCTGTTCAATTTTTCCCAAGTTCCGGATCTGGAACTGCCGAGTCATTTTCTGGGCATCCGTATGGACCGCTACGCCCATGCCCTGATGTTCATGCCCTACCCGCTGATGGCCTGGCTCACCTGTCAATGCTCCCGTCACTTGAAACGTTTTCGTCCCTATGCCCTGTGGATCGCCATAATCACCGGTCTGTGCTTTGCCTTGGGAACCGAGCTCCTGCAGGAATGGCTGACCGACAACCGGGAGGGAGATCCACTGGATCTGGTGGCGGACATGACCGGATTGCTGGTTGGGATCCTCATTACTGTTGCCATAAAATTTAAACACAATACCATGAAACGCTTACTTTTGTTTTGGTTGGTGGCGTTGTTCCTGACTCCTGCTCCGGCAGAAGCACATCGCCGCAACAACCGCGAAGAACTGCCGGCAGAACTTTTCCAACCGGTGGCTGATTCCATCCAGGCTTACCTGAAAGACAAAGCCGTGATCTACGGCTCCATCAAAGTGGATCAAGCCGTTCGTGTCAACAAGAAGGAACTGCTCCTGTATTGCAACACGTACCTGGCCGAATACCCCATCCGGGACCACGATGTCAAAGCCATCTACGCCCTGGCCAAAGACCTGCTTCCTGAAGCCTACCGCAAAGACCGCCTGGTCATTTATTCCGGAAAGGTCAAGAACAACCAGGTAGCCACCTTGGAACAACTTTCTTCGCCATACTACTCCGGCAAGAGCATTCTCAATAGCGAACCCCCTCGCAGGGGCACCGCAGCAACCGCGCAATGGGTGCGTCCGGAATCCCGTCCCTACCCCATTTCGGCCGGACTGGACAACCGCCACATCGCCATCTGGCAAAGCCACGGCTTCTATTATGAACAATCCCTGCTGCGTTGGGAATGGCAACGTGCCCGCATCCTGCAGACGGTAGAAGACCTCTATACACAAAGTTATGTACTGCCTTTCCTGGTACCGATGCTGGAAAATGCCGGAGCCACCGTTGCCCTGCCCCGTGAACGGGATAACAACACCACCGAAATCATTGTGGACAACGACGGCAACCTGTTCTCGGAGAAATCCCTCTACCAAGAACGGCAAGGCAAAGCGACCTGGACAAGCCTGTCCACCGGTTTTGCACACACCCAAGCCGTCTATACCCAAGGGCAGAATCCCTTTACCATGGGTTCAGCCCGCGTCATTGAAACCGTAAAGGAGAACCAAGGCAACACCGTATCGGAAGCCGCCTGGATTCCGGCCATTGAAAAACCCGGCCAGTATGCCGTATATGTTTCCTACCGCAGTCTGCCCAGCAGTACTGACTGTGCCCGCTATGTTGTCCGCCACGACGGTGGAGAAACCGCGTTCCTGGTCAACCAACAAATGGGTGGTGGCACCTGGGTGTACCTCGGCACATTCTACTTCTCCCAACAAGAAGCATCATCACAACGCCAACAAGGTGTCTACCTCAGCAATGCGACACCTGCCGGCCATAAATACACCAAAAAACAAGTTGTTTCCGCGGATGCCGTCAAATTCGGTGGCGGTATGGGCAACATCGGACGTACCCCGAACAACTGGAATGCCGACTCACTCTTCGCCCTGGATCCCCAAATCAGCGGCTATCCCCGTTACACGGAAGGAGCCCGTTACTGGCTGCAATGGGCCGGATTTTCAGATACCGTTTACAGCTATACCGAAAACAAAAACGACTACACTGATGACTACATGTCACGCGGGATCTGGGTCAATGCCCTTAGCGGCGGCTCCAATGTCAACCCCAAAACCGAAGGATTGAAAGTGCCCATTGACCTGTCTGTGGCCTTCCACACCGATGCCGGTACCACATTGGACGACGAAATGGTCGGCACATTGGCCATCTATACCCGATACAAAAACAACCAGGACAAATTCCCGACCGGCGAACCCAGAATCGTATCGCGTGAACTCACCGACCTGATCCAGACCCAAATCTGTGAAGACGTCAAAGCCGAGTTTGATCAAGAATGGCCCCGTCGTGGGCTGTGGGACAAGTCCTATGCAGAATCCCGCATACCGGATGTGCCGGCCATGTTGCTGGAACTCCTCTCCCACCAAAACTTTGCAGACATGCGCTACGGTCTGGATCCCAAATTCCGCTTCACCGTCAGCCGCGCCATCTACAAAGGCATCCTGCGCTTCATCAGCCTGCGTGACGGTGTTCCCTATGTGGTACAACCCCTGCCTGTCACCGCATTCGGCGCAGACGTGGAATACGGTCCCAATGGTCCGGTAGCTCACCTGTCCTGGGTTCCCCAAAGTGATCCCCTAGAACCGACTGCAGAAGCACGTCAATACATGATCTATACGGCAGTAACCACCCCCGGACAACCTCTCGGCGGATATGACAACGGCATCCTGGTCAACGAACCCTTTGCCCGAATCGGACTGGAAACCGGCAAAATCTACAGCTTCAAAGTGGTTCCCATCAACGACGGGGGAGCAGGTTTCCCGTCAGAAACACTTTCCGTAGGGTTGACCGAAGACTACAACTACGACAACACCGTGATGATCATCAACGGTTTTGACCGGATCTCCGCTCCGGCTAATTTTGCGACCCGAGACTCCTCCCGTGCCGGTTTCTTGAACTACCTGGACGGTGGTGTTTCCTACATCAACGACTACTCCTTCATTGGCCGCCAACACGATTACCGCCGTCACACCCCCTGGATGGATGACGACTCCCCGGGATTCGGAGCCTCCTATGGCAATTACGAAGACAAAGTCATCGCCGGTAACAGTTTTGACTTCCCCTTCCGCCACGGAACAGCCCTCATGCAAGCCGGTTACAGTTTTACCTCCGCCAGCCGCGATGCCGTCACCCGCAACCGACACATCAACAAATATGCGGCAATTGACCTGATCCTCGGCAAACAAGTAACCATTGACGAAGGCCGTCCGGCCATTGCCAAACCCCGTTACGAGGCCTTCACCATCGCGCTACGCCAAGTACTGACCGACTACTGCCTCCAAGGAGGCCATGTCCTGGTATCCGGAGCCTATGTCGGAACAGACCTGTGGGATACCCTCAATCAATTCCCGAAGACAGAAAGCAAAAAGGAATCCGATCAGCTCAATGATCTGGTACGGGAAATCACCCGCATGTCCGGCTCATTGGACCAAATATTGAATGACATGCAGGATCGTTTGGCAGATAACCAGAACCGCAACGAAAACATGGCTATTGAATACTTTGTAACCGACACCACCGGCTACACACAAAGCCAAAACCTCTACAACCGTAGCCGTGAATGGATGGACTCCATCCGCACCAACCTCAAAGCAGCCGTCAAATTGGCGCAAGATCTTGAGCACCAAAGCGATGCTCGCATGATGGGCCAGGACTTTGCCCGCAACACCCTCAAATACCGTTGGATGACCAACTTCGCATCCGCTGAGGGGGCCATCTGCGGAGCACCCAACCCCTACGGTTTCCAAATCGACAGCCGTTTTGAATTCTGCACCCAACCCAATGCAGAAACCTACGCTGTAGAATCACCGGATGGCATCATGCCCGTTGGTGATCACGCTTGGACCATCTTCCGCTACGCCGATAACAACATCTCAGCCGGTGTTGCCTATGGTGGCGAAGACTACCGCACCGTCGTATTCGGTTTCCCGCTTGAAACCCTCAAAACCCAGCAGCAGCTCAATGACCTGATGCAACAAGTCATGAACTTCCTGCTCCCGAGATAAAATAAAGAAAGGAACCCGGAAAAAAGGTCACAACTGCTTGTACGGCTGTTGTGACCTTTTGATTTTGCAAGGCCGGCAGCGGGCTCCAATACGACTGCTCTATCTTTCTACCTGAATGTGCAATGCGGTAGCACAAGCATACCCT
>CALCYB010000048.1 GCA_937906485.1 uncultured Rikenellaceae bacterium | reverse complement strand
ATTCCATGGAGAAAGCAGCCGGAGCCGGCAATCCGACTTGGGACAAGACCCAGGCCAACCCCCGGTACAAAGCAAACGAATCGTCCAGCGGGGCCAGAATGATGTGGCCAAAAACGAAGTCCTTTGCCAGAAAAGCCACGACCATACCCACAACAATGACGACCAACGCTCGGATGATCACCCCGCGAAGTTCGTCCATGTGTTCCCAAAACGTCATCTCACGCTCTGTCCCCACCTTCTTCCTATTGTTTTTGCTCGGTTTCTGAATCGTCTTTCAATTCGTCTTCGATTCCCTTCACACCATCTTTGAAACTCCGGACTCCTTTTCCGATTCCTTTCATCAATTCGGGAATCTTTTTACCGCCAAAAAACAACAGAACAATCAACGCTATGACGAGAATTTCCGTCATGCCAATTGATCCCAAGAAAAGAATGGTTTTCATAGTCAATTTATTTTAAGCATTTGATAATCAATGAATGTAACAAAACTATTCAGTGCGTGCATGTTGCCGGAATGCTTCCAGGAAAAAGTCCGGAACACGGGTCGGACGTCTTGTGTCGGCATGAATAAAGCCCAAAACGACCTTTCCGGTCACCACCAGTTCTCCTGCCTGGTTATAGATATCCGTCAGCACTTCCACACGGGCCATCGGCTCCTTCTCTATACGGCTCACAATCCGCAGGATGTCCCCCATCTTGGCCGGTGTCTTGTACTTGCACTGAACATCCACAACCGGCATCATGATGCCACGTTTCTCGATTTCATAAATCGGAAGCCCCAAGTCGATCAGACATTGATGACGTCCACACTCGAAATAACGGATGTAATTCGAGTGGTGGACGATTCCCATCAAGTCTGTCTCATAGTACCTGACCTCCAATGACGTTTCAGATACACAATACATAGCTCTTTACTTTTTAATCAGTCGTTTAATGGCACGAATCAGTTCACCCACCCACAGTACGAGCGAAGTCGAAGCCAGGATGATGAGCCATTCCTTGCCGCTCAAGGCTGAGGTACGGAAGAAGTCTCCTCCGAAGGTCACGATCAGGAACTGCAACACCAGAATCAGCAACAAGATGAAGACAAAGGACTTGTTCTGGTTCAAATGACGGAAGGCGGTAAAATTCGTTCCGGCCACCCGCGCATTGAACAGGTTCCACACCTGCAGCAGCACAAAAGTTGTGAAGAAAATGGTCAGCTCATGGGTATTGATGCCGCCACCCCGTTGAAGGAGGACCAGCATGGTCAGGAGCACGCCCAGGAACATCAAGCCCACACCGAAAATATTGATGGCCATCGGTTTGGTAATGATGAATGCCTCGCGACGGCGCGGCTTGTTCTTCAATACGCTCGGTTCGGAAGGCTCACTGGCCAAGGCCAGCGCAGCAAACGTATCCATAATCAGGTTGACCCACAACATTTGGGAAACGGTCAGCGGGAATTCCACTCCGATAAACGGTCCGATCAAAGCGGTCAGCAAAGCGACCACGTTGATGGTCAGCTGGAACTGGATAAAGCGTTGGATGTTCAAATACAACGAACGGCCCCAGCGTACCGCGTTCACAATGCTGGCAAAAGAGTCGTCCAGCAAAATGATATCACTGGCTTCCTTGGCTACAGACGTACCGCTACCCATGGACAAGCCGACATTGGCATAATTCAATGCGGGAGCATCGTTGGTTCCGTCGCCGGTCACCGCCACTACAGCACCACTCTCTTGCAGCAGACGCACCAGACGCATCTTGTCTGCCGGACGGGCACGTGCCATCACCTTGATCTTCAGCGCAGCCTGACGCGCATCTTCTTCACTCAAAGCCGCAAACTCGGTTCCTGTAATGATGTTCTCATCCGTATCGGTACTCAACCAAAGACCGGCTTGACGAGCTATCTCCCGGGCGGTAGGTGCCGTATCTCCGGTAACAATCTTTACTGCGATACCGGCATTGGTACAAGCCTGCATAGCGGCCGGCACATCATCCCGGATCGGGTCTTCAATCGCCACAAAGCCTTGGAAGGCAAAGCGGGCATCTGCGATAAGTTCTTCAATCGGCAATTCAGCGTTATCGGTATCTACCGTAGCTTCCAGAAAGCCCAACGCCCGCATACCCCGGTTCTGATAAACCGCAATCTCCTTGAGGATATCCGGCACATCAATGCCATGGACCATCTTCAGTACAATTTCAGGTGCCCCCTTCACATAGAGTTTGAGGTGGCCTCCTTCGGCAAACTTCGACTCAACCAACGTTGCCATATACTTGCGTTCCGTACTGAAGACCAGGCGTTGGATCACCTTGGCTTCTTCTCGGATCTTCACATAATCAAAGCCCTTGTCCTGCAAGGCAATCAACAGGGCACATTCGGTCGGGTTACCCACTTCCTGAATGTTCTT
>CALCYB010000047.1 GCA_937906485.1 uncultured Rikenellaceae bacterium | reverse complement strand
AGTACAGGACCAGACACAAGGCAACAATCAGCAAGACCAGCAAAATCACCACCCACAATCCCTTGCGGGACTTCTTCTCTTCGGACAACGCAATTTCCGGTGCTTGCTCCGACACTGGATTCGGCGTTTGTCCGTCAGCGGGAAGCACTTCGGGTACGTCTTCTCCCTCCGGTTTCGGCAACTCCGGCAGGTATTCTTCGGGGAGCCGTTGCGCCATGTCCTGCATCGTGCGTTCACGCTCCCGGATGGCCGAACGTTTCTGATCCAATTCCTTCACCGCAATAGCCTGCAAACCGATTCCCTCGGTATCAATGTCCAACTGAGGATCTACAACAAAATACAGGTTGCCTTCACGCGTTGATTTCAACTCGCCGATCCCCGGAATGCGCAGACTCTTTTTGGTACGAAGTTCCAACTGCAACTGCTCGGCAAAATTCTTCATTTCCTGCTGCACCTCGCCAAGATCACGACCCACCTTGCGTTGGTGCAAGTAGGCGATCATCCCGTCATCCCATGTCTCACTGGGCTTGAACGTCAGTTTTCGCTCAGGAGGAAAGACACTCTTGCCATCTCCAGAAAAAAAAGCCGACGAATTCTCCGCAACGAAACTACCGATCCCAAACAGAGAGACCCGATCGTTATCTATCAGTAAATCTTCCAGATACTGCGACAATTGTTGTACATCCATAGGATTCATCTTTTCTTTTCTGCTACAAAGTTACATTTTATTTAAAAAATTTAATCACTTTTTTTTGGAGATTAAGAAAATGTCACTACCTTTGCAATCCCAAACGAAAGGGAAACATAAAAGATTCCTCATTAGCTCAGTTGGTTAGAGCACCTGACTGTTAATCAGGGGGTCCTAGGTTCAAGTCCTAGATGGGGAGCGAGAAAGAAGCCTTACAGATTTGTGAGGCTTCTTTCTTTTTTTGTTCTATTTTATTCCAGATCATCCCGAATCACCACATTCCTAACGGCATTTTTCGAAAATTTTCGAATGTTTTTAATAATTTCTATTACATTTGTAGGTTAGTTAGTATAAATTTAACAATTTAATTATACACTGCATGAAAAGAACTTTGCTCTTCGGCTTGCTGACTCTGGCCCTGGTTGTTGCTACCCAAAGCTGCAAACAGGATGATAGCGTCTCTTATCAGAACCACGCTATGAACCAAAAGACCACGGTCGGCTTCTATTACGGAAATGATTTCACCTCCACCTTTACCTACAGGGCCTACCAATTCCAATATGCCTATGGATCTTCTGATCAAGGGTATCTCTATCGCTTGAGTCATTCTACCGATTTGCGTACCGTACAACTGGACGGCATCCCGCAACCGGCCACTCCCAATGCGGAGTTTGAGGCGGACCTGACCATCGCCGGATTTGGCAACATGGACTACCAAGGTTCAGCGCAGTGTGTGGTGACCCAAGTACAAGACAACAAAGTCTGGATCTTGGACAAAGATCATAATTATGGTTTCATCGTTGAATACAAGTAGGCTATGAAAAGATTGTTTTTACTGCTGCTCACCTGCCTGACCTTTGGTCTGGGCGGCTCGCTGGAACAGGCTTCCGCTATCCCGGCAGATCCTCGTCCGATCCGGGTAACCCAACCCGATGGCACCACCCTGGAAATCCGCATCCATGGGGACGAATATTTGAGCTGGAGAACCCACAACAACCGTTTGGTCAGCCAAGGTCCTGATGGCTATTACTATTATGCCCAGTTTGAAGCCGATGGCAGCATTATCCGTACTTCGACACGGGTAACCTCCTCCGGAGTGAGCCTTCAGTCATTCGGCAACAACTCTTCCCCGGTAGTACCTCCGGCTGCTGCTATTCAAAAAGCCATGGAACGCCGGATGGACGTCCGCAAAGGGCAACAACTCATGCCCCCGCTGAACAATCCCTTTACACACGGAGAATTCCGGTTCTTGTGTATCCTGGTCAATTTCGCGGATGTCAAATTCACCATTTCAGACCCGAACACAAAATTCTCCAACCTGCTTAACCAAAGCGGCTATTCCGAAAACGGCGGTACCGGTTCTTCGTATGACTACTATTATGACAATTCCAACGGGGCCTTTGCTCCCACTTTTGATGTGTATGGTCCGGTTGAATTGAGTCGCAATACCTCTTACTATGGAGGAAATGGCATGTCCGGTTCTGACACCAACCCTTGGGCACTCTCCTACGATGCAGTAGAAGCAGCGATCGAGCAATGCGGACTGGACTTGACCCAGTACGACAACAACAACGACGGTGTTCTGGACAATGTATTTTTCTTTTACGCCGGTTATAATGAAGCAGAGGGTGGTCCGGAAGATTCCATCTGGCCCCACAAGTCCACCGGTTACGGTACATTCCAAGGCATTAGTGTGCATACTTACGCTTGTTCATCCGAATTACGGGGCAATTCCGGCACCAATATGGCCGGCATCGGAACCTTTACCCACGAGTTCGGACACGTATTGGGACTGCCGGACTTTTATGACACCGACAATGCCAGCAACGGCATGGGTAGCGGACTGGGTTCGTACTCCCTTATGTCTACCGGCTGTTACAACAACAACTTGAACACGCCTCCCCACCTGACCTATATGGAGCGCTACATGCTCAGCTGGGCAGAGACTCCGAAGGAACTGACCGAAAGCGGCACTTACCAACTCAAACCCGTGCATGAAAATGACGCATACTGGAGTCCGACTGCCACCGAAAACGAATACTTCCTGTACGAATACCGCACAAAAGAAAGTTGGGACACCTACCTTCCCTCCGAAGGAATCCTGATCTACCACGTGGACCAATCCAAAAACGAAGTCCATAACGGACGGACCGCTGAAATGAAGTGGAAATCCGGTGATATCAACAACTATGCAGCACACCAGTGCCTGGACCTGGTGGAAGCTGTGACCGAAGGACGGGTTACCCATGAAAACCAGATCCCTTTCCCTGGCGCAGCCAACGTCACCCGGTTTGATGCCAGTTCTACGCCCGGAGCCATTGACTGGGCCGGTAATCCCACCAACTACAACTTGACCAATATTTCAAAAGACGGATCCTTTGTGCTGAACATCTACGAAGGCATGACCGTCCAAGGTACGGTATCCAAAGAAGACCGGACAAAAATTGCTGGAGCAACCGTTTCACTCCGCAACTTATACAAGGACAACTCCACCAAAACCACGACCGACAGCGACGGTTTCTACTCGTTGCTGGCAGAACAGGATCTTGCCCTGCTGCAGGTGGAACATACCGGCTTCCTCCGCCATATTTGCTGGATTGACGCCGAAGAAAGAGAGGTCACCCAGAACATCACTCTCAAGGAAATTCCGAACCTTCCCTCCGTGTTCCTGAGCAAGAACCGTAGTGAAGCGGCACAAGTGGTAGCCGGTCCGGCCACGGGTTATGCCGGCATCCGATATACTTCTACGGAATTGCAATATTACCACGACTACGCCAT
>CALCYB010000046.1 GCA_937906485.1 uncultured Rikenellaceae bacterium | reverse complement strand
TAGGGTCGCGAGTTCGAGCCTCGTTTTCCGCTCCAAAACCCTTTGAAACACCGTTTCAGAGGGTTTTTTGTTTCTTGTCGTCCCGGTGTTGTCCGATTTTCAGGCACGATTTTCGAAATGGGTAAGTTGGCTGCAAACCATTGTAGCCAATATTGCTATGAAACAGAAAAATAAAAAACGATTGACTTCTGAGAACGGTCGGCCGATCGCCGATAATCAGAACATCCAGACGGCCGGTCTTCGCGGCCCGGCTACCTTACAAGATCCTTGGTTCATGGAAAAACTGGCGCATTTTGACCGCGAGGTCATTCCGGAGCGGCGTATGCATGCCAAGGGATCCGGTGCTTTCGGCACCTTTACGGTTACGCATGACATTACCGCCTATACCCGAGCCTCCATCTTTGAGCATATCGGCAAGCAGACGCCTTGTTTTGTCCGTTTCTCGACGGTGGCTGGAGAGCGCGGTGCGGCAGACGCAGAGCGGGACATTCGCGGATTTGCAATGAAATTTTATACGGATACCGGCAATTGGGACCTTGTGGGGAACAATACGCCGGTATTCTTTTTGCGGGATCCTTTGAAATTTCCGGATCTGAATCATGCCATCAAACGGGATCCGCGTACAGGGATGCGCAGTGCCAACAGCAACTGGGATTTCTGGACCTTGTTGCCCGAGGCACTTCATCAGGTGACCATTACGATGAGCCCCAGAGGTATTCCCCGTTCTTACCGGCACATGCACGGTTTTGGAAGCCATACCTACAGTTTTTTGAACAAGGACAATGTGCGCACCTGGGTGAAATTCCATTTAAGGACGATGCAGGGCATCCAGAACCTGACGGATATGGAAGCGGAGGCTGTCATTGCCAAAGATCGGGAGTCCCATCAACGGGACCTGTATGAAGCCATTGAGCGGGGTGAGTATCCCCGATGGTTGATGCAAGTGCAGTTGATGACTCAGGAGCAGGCCCGGGACTATGCCATCAATCCCTTTGATTTGACCAAAGTCTGGTACCACAAGGATTTTCCGTTGCACGATGTGGGTATTCTGGAACTGAACCGCAATCCCGAGAACTTTTTTGCAGAAGTGGAACAGGCGGCTTTCAATCCGATGAATGTAATTGACGGAATCGGCTTTTCTCCGGACAAGATGTTGCAAGGACGCTTGTTCTCCTATGGGGATGCGCAACGTTATCGTCTGGGGGTGAATCACCACCTGATTCCGGTTAACCGGCCCAGATGTCCTTACCATGCTTATCATCGCGATGGTCAGATGCGGACGGATGACAACCTGGGCGGAACCCTGTCCTACGAGCCGAACAGTTACGGGGAATGGCGTGATACACCGGCCCTGAAGGAGCCTCCGCTTCCGGTGCAGGGGCCCGTCTGGAATTACGATGAACGGGAGTACGATGACGATTATTACACCCAACCGGGCAAGTTATGGCGTCTGATGTCCGAAGAGGACCGGTGGACGACCTGCCAGAATACGGTCCGGGCCATGGGGGATGCCGCGACCTTCATCAAGCAGCGGCATATCCGGAATTGCTACAAGGCTGATCCGGAGTATGGCAGGCTGTTGGCCAAAGCGCTGGATCTGGATCTTCAGCAGGCATTGGAAGCCGAGGATCCGGCTGGTCAAACAGGCGGATGATGAGGATGAGCCAAAGCACCAGCAACCCCAGGTACAGGGCTTTCTTCCATTTGGGGAGGGAAGCCCATCCGTATCGGGTCTGTGCCCAGAAGACGTTCCAAGATGCTTCCAGTCTGTCTTTCCAGGCGGTCATCTTGTCTTTCCAGACGAATTTCCTGTCTTGGGCGCCTTTGACCCGGATGTCCAGGTGGCGTCTTTCGGTTTTTCCCCGCAGTTGCACGGTGAGGGTGTAACGCGTCTTGGATTTGCTGGGTCCGACCCGAAGTGTGGTGGATCCGCTGTCCGCCAACGCGATGCTGCGTTTTGTGTAACCATCGTCAATGGTCAGGGTGATGGCATCCGGGCAAGTCGGGCAGTCCCATTGCAGGGTGACGTATTCTCCTTCTTTGGCGGACTTTTTGTCGGTCTTAAAACGGATTTGCTCTCTCATGTCTGTTTTCATCAGGTATTTGCGTTTATGCAAATTTGATACCCGAAAGAAGAAGAATTTTCGGAAAAAAGGTTTATATTTGTGAAATTTAACGCACACACAAATTAAATCAAAAGATATGGAACTCCCTTTTGCAGAATCTTACAAGATCAAGATGGTAGAACCCCTTCGGAAATCTACCCGCGCTGAACGCGAAGAATGGATCAAGAACGCACACTACAACCTCTTCGGTTTGCGTTCAGAACAAGTGTACATTGACTGTATCACCGACTCCGGAACAGGAGCGATGAGTGACCGTCAATGGGCAGCCATGATGATGGGTGATGAAAGTTATGCCGGTGCATCTTCTTTCTTCCACCTGAAAGAAACCATTACCCGCATTACCGGTTTTGAGCACGTGATTCCGACCCACCAAGGTCGTGCCGCTGAAAACGTGTTGTTCAGCTACCTGGTCAAGGCTGGTGACATCGTTCCGGGCAACTCTCACTTTGATACGACCAAAGGACATATCGAAGGCCGTGCTGCCTTTGCTGTGGATTGCACCATCGATGAAGCAAAAGACACCCAACTGGAACTCCCCTTCAAAGGGAATGTGGACCTGAAGAAATTGGAAAAAGTATTGGCAGAACAAGGTGACAAAGTGCCCTTCATCATCGTGACCATTACCAACAACACCGCAGGTGGTCAACCCGTTTCTATGGAAAACCTGCGTGGTGTCCGTGCTTTGGCTGACAAATACAACAAACGCGTGGTATTTGACTCTGCACGTTTTGTGGAAAATGCTTACTTCATCAGAACCCGTGAAGCAGGGTATGCTGACAAGAGCATCAAGGAAATCTGCCGCGAAATGTTCTCTTATGCAGACGGTATGACCATGTCCTCCAAAAAAGACGGTCTGGTGAATATGGGTGGTTTCATTGCGACCCGTCACGAAGAATGGTACGATGGAGCCAAAGGGTTCTGCATCCGCTATGAAGGTTTCTTGACCTACGGTGGTATGAACGGTCGTGATATGGATGCGTTGGCAGTCGGTTTGGATGAAAATACCGAATTGGATACCATTGAAACCCGCATCAAACAAGTACAATACTTGGCAGCACGCCTGGACGAATTCGGAATTCCTTACCAACGTCCCGTCGGTGGTCACGCTTTGTTCGTGGATGCATCTCTGGTGTTGACCAATGTGCCGAAAGAAGAATTCCCTGCTCAAACCCTGGCTATTGAACTCTACAAGGAAGCAGGTGTGCGTGGTTGTGAAATCGGTTACATCCTGGCTGACCGTGATCCGGTTACCCGTGAAAACCGTTTTGGAGGATTGGACCTGTTGCGTCTTTGCATCGCACGTCGTACCTACACCAACAACCATATGGACGTAATCGCTGTTGCGTTGAAGAATGTATTTGACCGTCGTAATGAGATCAAACACGGTTACCGCATCACTTGGGAAGCTCCCCTGTTGCGTCACTTTACCGTGAAATTGGCTCCGGTTGAAGAATAATCGGTTCACCTGAATAGAAAAACGGCCTTACAGATCTGTAAGACCGTTTTTTTGTGCTCCGAACGGGAATCGAACCCGTACGGGCATTGCTGCCCACAGGATTTTAAGTCCTGCGTGTCTACCTATTCCACCATCAGAGCTTCATCGGGATTGCAAAGTTATGGAATATTCGCGGATTTCCAAATTTATGGCTGATTGTTGCGAATGTGTCCGGTATAGGCAACCACGGCATTCCGGTATGCGATTTCTGCATCCAGATGGGCCTCTTTGGCCTGTTGGAGGGCGGTTTGTGCCTGTAACAATTCCGCCAGCGGGATGAGTCCGGCATCAAAATGACGCGACTGGTTTTCCCAGGTCCGTTGGGCCAGGTCTTCGTTCTGTCGGGCAAGAGCGAGTTTGTCCCAGGTGGTGGTGACCTCAAGCCATTGTTGCCGGATCAGCAGGAGCAGTTGTCCGGAGAGGTACTCCTGATCGTTTTGAGCTTGTTGCAACAGGTAATCTTGTCTTTTGACTTTTCGGGATACCTTGCCCCAATCCGATAGGGGGATCTGGATCATGGCATAGGCGGTCCCGTTGGCATAGCCGTTTACCAACTGGCTGTAGCCGTAAGAGGCTCCGATGCCGACCTGGGGCAGGGCTTCTCCCAAGGCCATGCGTTTTTCCAGGGCTTTGGCCTGTACGGACAATTGCAGCAGCTGGGATTCATCCATGCCGACTACGATTTCATCCTCCGGTACATAATGGACCGATGGTTGCTGGAGGCTGTCCGGCCGGTCACTCAGGACAATCTGATCCAGGGCGGGGGTTGACGATTGCGGGTCCTGATCGGGTAGCAGACGGTAGGGTTGGCCGATGCGGTTGAACAGGTCCATCTTGGAGAGCCGTATGCCTTGTTCGAGTTGGAGGATGCCCTGGCGGAGCTCGCCTTGTTTGAGTTGGACCTGCAGCAGGTCCGTTTCTGTGCGCAATCCGGCTTGTATGGCGGACTGGATATCTTTGGCCAGGGTGTCCAGCAGTTGATGCAGTTGGACAAGGGTGGTTTTCTTTTCTTCCAGCAGGACGACTTGCCAGTAGTCTTTCTCAATTTGTTCCAACGAATTGCGCTGCTGGATCCGGGCCTGCAAGGTGGCCGCCTGTTCGCCTACCTGGGCCAGGCGGTTGCCGGTGACGATGCGTCCCCCCGCATAGACGGGTTGGGTCAGCATGATTTGGGCAGAGTAACCGTACTCCAGCGCGTCAAACCGGGTATGGATGCCCAGCCTGGGGCTGACCTGATCCAGGATGTTTTGCAGCTGGTCGGTGAAGGTGCTTTTGCCCAGCACATCTTCCAGGGTAAGTTGGATCATGGGGTTCAGGGCCCAGAATCCGAAGGAAGTGATGGATACGGTAGGGAAATAATTGGCCTTGGCCTCTTGACGCTGCGCTTGCGCTGCCAGGATGCTGAGTTGGGCGTTTTTGATGGCGGGATCCTGGTGCTGGGCCATTTCCTTGCATTGGGACAGGCTTAGCCGGGTTTGTGCCTGTAGCGGGACAAACACCAGCAGGGTCCAAAGGGCCAGTATCGTATGAAGGTTATGCTTCATGGGGGATGACGTTAGCATGTTTATACAATTGCCAATAGGATACGGGCATGATCAGTACAATCAGGATGATGGACGAAAGGGTACCAAAGCAGATGACCAGGCCCATAGGCATCCAGAGGGCATCCCCGCTCAGCACCATGGGGAGAACACCCAGGGCGGTGGTGCAGGAGGTCAGGAAAATAGGGCGCATCCGGCGCTTCCCGGCTTCCATTGCGGCATCTTTTGGGGTGTATCCCTGCTGGGTGCGCAGGTCTTCGGCATACTCGAACATGATGATGCCGTTGCGGACAATGATGCCGATCAGACTGACCACTCCCAACACCGACGTCATGCCGAAGTCCAGGTCAAAGAGCCAGAGCCCGAGGGCGGCACCAAAGAGGCAGAGGGTACTCAGCACCAGCGTGAGCACCGCAATGGAAATCTTCTTGAAGTGTAGCAGCAGGAAGAAGAAGAGGATGGCAACGGCACAGATGAAGGTTACCAGAATTTCAGGACCGACCTGGCGGTTTGTGGCAGAAAGCCCTTCGTAGCTGATGGTCAGGTGTTCGGGCATCTTCGGTCGGATCTTCTGATCGATAAAACGGCTGATGGAGCGCATGGCTACAGGTTGGCTTCTGGCAAATTGCAGGTCCGCATAGACGGTGACAGCCGGTTCTCCACCGATGTGGGAGCGTTGGGCCGGGTACCAGGCTGGCTGGATGCTGGCAACCTGGCGCAAGGGAACGCTGGTGCCGGAAAGGGTGGGTACCGGCAGGTCTTCCAGGACCTGATAACTGGTCGCAGGGCTGGTGCTCTGGTTGTAGAGGTTGACCGGAAGCGGTTGAGACCCTTCCCACAAGGTGGTCAGGGGTTGTCCATTGGTCGAGCCGGCAAGGGTCAGTGACAACAAGGTTTTGTTGACGCCCAGTCGGGAAGCTTCCTCGGGGTCGAGCTCAACGCAGATGCCGGATTGGATGCCGTCGGTATCCGCATGGACCCATTTCAGCAGGTGGTTCATGTTGAGCATTTGGGCTTTGATCTGGTTGGCATAAGGGATCATTTCTTCCAGTTCACCACCCTTCAGGGTGATGGCAATGGGAGCAGTGACACCTTGGTAATCAATTTGCTTGAATCGTATCAGGGCTTCCGGAAAATGGTATTCGTATTTTTTCTCAAGCTCTTGCAACAAGGCTTCTGTGTCTTTGCTGGTCTTTGTGTTGACAATCAGCTGGCCGAAATTGGGAGCCGGTGGTTTGGGAGCATAGGTGGCGTGGAAACGCGGGGATCCGCTGCCGATAAAGGCGGTGACTGAGGTGATGCGTTGATCTTTCAGGAGCAAGGTCTGCAAGGAATCACATACTTGTTTGGTCTGTTGCAGGTTGGCATTGGTTTCCAGGTAGATTTCTACGGCAAAACAGTTCCGTACGGCCATGGGCATCATCTGGATGTTCAGTTGCAGAAACATGACGACTCCGAGCAGAACGGTGGTCAGTCCGGCGGCCAGGGTCCATTTGGGGTGTCGGAAACACCATGTTTCCATGACTTCATACCGCCGTTGCAGAAAATTGAAAAACCGTTGCTGCGCCTTGGCAAAGGAACTTTGATCCGTCGGGCTGTTGGGCTGGATAAACCGTACTTCCAACGAGGGGACGACTGTAACCGCGTAGATGAGCGAAATCGACAGGGCGATCAGGATGACCCAGGGGAAGAGTTTGACAAAATCACCCAGGTAGCCGCTGATGGTAAACAATGTGGGAAAGAACATGAAACTGATGGCCATGGTGGCCAACAGCATGGGCATGAAGAGTTCTTTGGCGCTGGCACAGGCCGCTTCGGTGCGGGTCATCCCCCGGTGGAGTTTGTCCATGTAGCCGTCCATGGTGATGATGGAGTCATCGACAATCATGCCCAGTACCACGATGAGTGCAGCCAGGGTGACGGTGTTCAGGTCTATGCCGATCAGGTACATCACAGCCAGTGCCACAGCTGTACAGACCGGGACACCCGAGCTGGCAATCAGTGCCGAACGGACCGGAAACAACAGGAGCATTACCAGGATAACGACCAGCATGGCAATGAGCATATCCCGCAAGAATGACCAGATGGAGGTGTTCACCACGTGGGGCTGGTCCGTGATTTTGGTCAGGGAGATCCCCTCGGGCAGGTCTTTCTCGAAATCCCGGATGACGCGGTCAATCTCCTTGCCAAAGGCTACGATATTGTTCTCGGGCCGCATTTCAATGGACAGAACTAGTGCGGAACGGTTGTTGAATTCGATCATCGAGACCGGAGTCTTGTAGCGCCTTTCAAGGGTGGCGATGTCTTTGAGTTGTAAAACATTTCCCTGCGGGTCGTTCCAGATGATGCGTTCTGCAATTTCCTGTTCGGTGTGTATGTTGCTGTTCAGGTAGATGGGCGAGCGGTTGTTGTGCAGATCGAGTGTGCCGCTGGCAACCGACGGAGTGGCTGTCTGGTAGTTGAGCATCAAGGATGAACTGCTCAGACCGTAGGCTGAGAGTTGTTGTGCGTCCACTGTGACGGCAATCTCTTCCTGTTGCGTGCCCAGTACCTGGCAATTGGCTGTAGCCGGAATCTTTCTCAGGGCTTTGCTCAACTCGGTTGCATAGTCTTGGAGTTCTTCCAGCCCTTTGTCCGGGGATTGCAGGGCCAGCAGAACAGACGATACCGAGCTGAACTCATCCAGCACTTCTACCGCGAGTACACCGGGAGGCAGGGTCCGTTTCTGGGCGTTGAGCCGGAGCTTGATCTTGGACCAGACTTCGTTTTTCTTTTCGGTCGGCGAGTCAAGAATTACATAAATCAGGCACATCCCGTCTTTTGAGGTGGAATAGGTGCTCCGATTGACTTCTGAAAAACTGAACAATAACTCCTCCAGTGGCGTGGTCAGCTGTTCTTCCACTTCTTGGGCAGTCGCTCCAGGGTAGACACCCACCACCAGGCCTTCTTTGAT
Organism: uncultured Rikenellaceae bacterium; assembly: GCA_937906485.1. Taxonomy (GTDB): domain Bacteria; phylum Bacteroidota; class Bacteroidia; order Bacteroidales; family UBA932; genus JAGCJX01. The sequence goes on along the minus strand of CALCYB010000046.1, from coordinate 403 downwards.
GGAGAAGGTGGGAAACTCGTCTTTGTTCATGTGCAACAGTCCCCAGATCCCAACGCCAATGAGAATGGCTGTCAGGAAATAGACGATCCGCTTGTAGCGAATCACACCTTGTATGAACAAACCGTTGCTTTTCATGGTGGGGCCGGGTTGCTTGAAGTTATTCTTGAATGATATCCACCATCATGCCGGAACTGATCTTTTCGCCACCGGCAATGATGACTTGGTCACCGGCTTGCAGTCCTGAGGTAACCAGAATGCCGTCACCTTGGAATCCTTCTACGTAGATGGGGGTTTTCATCGCCTTGGAATCTTTTACGGACCAGACATACCGTCCGTTGACATCCAGGCGGATGGAGGAAATCGGCAACAGGATGCCGGATTTGTTGTCTTTGGTCAGCCGGAC
>CALCYB010000045.1 GCA_937906485.1 uncultured Rikenellaceae bacterium | reverse complement strand
GATCTTCGGCAGATCGATCCACTCGTTCATCAGGTCGGCGGCTGCCTGCAGATCGCTGTACATCAAGATCAGACCGCCCAACTCGTACTTTCTGATCAGACGCTTGGTCTGCTCCAGACGTTCCGGACGCTGGCGGGAAGAAAAAGAGACAATGTACAACTGGCCGATCTTCTCGTTCAAGGTCATGGCGTCCAGCAGCTCCTGCACCACCTTTTCGCGGGCAAGTTCATCGGCAGTCAAACCGGCTGCGACTTCCGTTTGCGGTTGTGCCTGGGTCGAAACTGCACAAATAGTGCTCCCGATAACCATCAGAAGCACCATTTTCCAAAAAACAAAGCGATTCATCTATTTGTCAAATTGTTCCATCAAAGCCTTCAGTTTGAGATCGGCATCCGCTCCCTTCACCCCGAAATAGAATTTGATTTTCGGTTCGGTACCCGAAGGACGCACGGAAACCACAGATCCGTCTTCTGCGAAGAAACGCAGCACATTGGACTTGGGCAGCCCCGTCTCTTCCGGACGATTGTAATCCACCACTTTCACCACTTTTGAACCGGCCAGTTCCTTGGGCGGATCATTTCGCAAGTCCACCATCATCTGGGCAATCTGCTCCAGGCCGTCCTTACCCTTCTTGGTCAAGGAAATCAACGCTTCCTTGTACAGACCGAATTCCGCATAGATGCGTTGCAAGAGTCCGTATAGGGTCAATCCCTGATCTGCAGCCCAGGCAGCACATTCGGCCACCATCAAACAAGCCATCACGGCATCCTTATCCCGCACAAACTCACCGACATTGAAGCCATAACTTTCTTCACCGCCACCGATGAACACGCGTTTGCCCTCGTTGTTGCGCACCACTTCGGCGATGTATTTGAAACCGGTCAGCACATCGTACATCTGAACACCGAAACGGTCGGCAATCGCCTTCATCAGTTCCGTGGTAACAATGGTTTTGACCATGTAGGTATTTTCATTCAATTTGCCCAATTCATTCCAACGGGTCAGCAGATAATACGTCAACAGCGAGGCCGTCTGGTTACCGTTCAGCAAGGTCATTTCGCCAGCTTCATTCCGTACAGCGATACCGACGCGGTCCGCATCCGGGTCAGTAGCCATCACCAGGTCAGCACCTTCCCGTTGTGCCACTTCGACCGCCATGGTCAGCGCAGAAGAGACTTCCGGGTTCGGAGATTCGACGGTCGGGAAATTCCCGTCACTGACTTCCTGTTCCGGCACGTTATAGATCTTGGTAAAACCGATTTGACGCAGGGCACGGGGAACAAGACGCACACCACTGCCGTGCAGAGGGGTATAGACAATCTTCAAATCCTTATGACGGGCAACAGATTCAGGGGAAAGGGTCAGCGACAGGATGGAATCCAGGTAAGCCTGATCCACCTCCTCACCAATGCTGTGGATGCGGGCTGAAGGACATTCTCCAAAACGTACCATGGAAGGATCGGTAATCTTCAGCACTTCTTCGATCACGTTCTTGTCATGGGGTGTCGTCAACTGGGCACCGTCCTGCCAATAAGCCTTGTACCCGTTGTATTCTTTGGGGTTATGGGAGGCCGTAATCATGACCCCTACCTGACAATGGAGATGACGGATGGCGAAACTCAGTTCCGGCACCGGACGCAGGTTGTCGAACAGATAGACTTCAAAGCCGTTTTCTGCAAAGACACCGGCCGTAATCCGGGCAAATTCAGCACTGTTGTTGCGTGAATCGTACGAAACAGCCACTTTCAGCACCGGATCCTGTGCGAAACTTTTCTTGACGTAATTGGCCAGACCCTGGGTCGCCATACCCACCGTGTACTTGTTCATGCGGTTGGTGCCGACCCCCATGATTCCCCGCAGACCTCCTGTACCGAATTCCAGGTTCTTGTAAAAGGCATCTTCGAGTTCTTTCGGGTCCCCGTTCAACATTGCATTTACCCGTGTACGGGTTTCGACGTCATAACCTTCGCCGGTCCACAACATCGCTCTTTCACGATAAGTCATTTCCATAATTCATAAATTTTGTAATCCCGCGAATTTACTCATTCTCCCACACTTTACCAAATAGAGTTGACAGGATATTGTTATCTTTGTGCCACGAAAAAAATACCATGACCTCTTCCCCCGACTTGACCTTTGTTCTGGAACACGCCGACGACGATCCGAAACAGCTGCTGCTGCACGCCAACCGCTATCCGGGCATCGATATTCCCTGGTGTGCCTCCCAGATTGAAGCCCGCAGTAAAATCCGGAGCAAACTGCCGTCCTGGTATGCCGAACCCCGGCTCCACTACCCTACCGGCCTTTCCCTGGAACAAGCCAGCAGCGAGACAACGGCCCGCTACAAGGCGGAGCTGATGGCCCATTCCTTCCGCCAGCGATACCCGGACCCGACAACCGTATGGAACACAGCCGACCTGACCGGCGGACTGGGCATAGACTCCTGCTTTCTGGCCCGCCTCAGCTGCTGCCATCTGTATGTTGAACGTCAGCAGCGCCTCTGCCAGGCAGCCCGTCACAACTTCCGCATTCTGGGGCTCCACGAGCGCATCCGCATCCGGGAGCAGGAACTGACAACCGATCAGCTGACTACGGTTCTGGAAGGGGTACACACGCTCTACCTGGACCCTGCCCGACGCAGCAAGGAAGGCGGACGCGTCTATTCCATCTCGGACTGTGAACCGGATCTGATGATCTGGAAACCCTTGCTGCTGCAACAGCAACGGGAAGTGTGGGTCAAGCTCTCCCCGATGATCGATTTGACCGCCACCCTGAAAGCGCTCCCCGAAACCACGCAAGTCCATGTCATTGCCGTCAACCACGAGGTCAAGGAACTGTTGTTCTGCCTGCGAAGTTCCACCCACGCCCCAGATGTCCCGGCCTGGGATCAGGTACCGGTCCACTGCGTCAACCTGCATCCGACGGACGGCGTACCTACTTTCTGCTTCCGTTTCACCCTCTCGCAGGAACGGACGGCCGGCACACCCCGCCTGTGTCTTCCCGATGCCGCAGATGCCCTGTCCGGTTATTTGCTGGAACCGGACAAATCCCTTCTGAAGGCCGGTGCATTCAAAAGCATTGCCCACGAATACGCACTCGAGAAACTCTCTACCCATACCCACCTCTACCTCTCACCGATGCCGGTAGCCGATTTTCCGGGCCAGAGTTTCCGCATCGTCCGGGCATGGGAATTCAACAAACGGAGCATCAGCGAACTCCAAGCCCTCCTGCCCGATCTGCGTGCCAACGTCACCGCACGCCATTTCCCTCTGGAATCTGCCGCCCTCCAACAAAAAATGAAACTGAAAAACGGCGACCGCTTCCACGTGTTTGCCACCACGTTGGAGGATCGCCGTAAAATCATGTTGCTGACCGTTCCACTCAGTCAGCCTCCAGGCCGCTGAAGGGACTATTCGAACAAAGAACCGTCCAGCACATCCGAAGGAGCATCCTGATCCAGCAGATAACGGTACCAGAACACCAGGTCTTCACGGGTTGAATGCATGCCTTGGTAGCCGCGGTAGCCGTGCAGACCACCGGGATAAATCATCAGTTCGAACAACGCCCCTTCTTTTTGCAGGGCATCCACCAGTTGCAGGGTCTGTTGGAAATGCACGTTGTCATCACTGGTACCATGGGTCAGACGCAGCATGTGGTCATCCAGATCCCCACGATACAGGTTCACCTGATTCATCACACGGGTCTTGGCATAACCTTCGGGATTGGTCTGCGGAGTATCCATATAGCGTTCGGTATAATGTGAGTCATACAAGGCCCAATCATACACCCCACCGCCAGCAATACCGTATTGGAAGTAATCCGCTCCGGCTGTCAATGCCTGTACGGTCATCGTTCCACCGAACGAGAAACCGGTGATACCGATCTTGTCGGGATCCACAAACGGAAGGGTACGCAGGTATTTTGCCCATTCGATGAAATCCTGCAGTTCCACGACTCCCAACTGGCGGAACAGATGGTTCAACGCTTCTTTGCCGTTGTGGCCACCGGCGCGGCAATCCACGGTAATCTGGATGATGCCTTCGTTGGCCCACCATTGGTTGCGGAAAGAAGGGTTCTTCCATACATCGAACACCTGAGGTGCGTTTGGACCACCATAGATATTGACAATCACCGGGTAACGACGCGTCGTATCCAGGTCCAGAGGAAGGGTGATCAGCCCCGGCAGTTCGTAGCCGTCAGGGGTGGTGATGGACACCAGCTCCGGCAATGCCAGCTCATAATGGCCATATTCAGGACCTTTAGCGCAATCCAGTTCCACCGTTTTCATCTTTCTTCCCGGTTTCACCCAAGCCACCGTCGGAGGAGTCTGTGCATTGGAATATACCGCCACATACTGTTTGTTGTCCGGAGAAATCACCACCTGATCAAAACTGTAGGGACCTGATGAAATCTTCTCCGTGACATTGCGTTTCATATTGACCTTATAGATATCACGACGTACCGGTGAGTCACAGTTGGCGCTGTAGAACAACAGACCGGCCTTTTCATCCACTTTCAGGATGCGGATGTTCCAGTTCTTTCCGGTGGTCAGCTGACGAGCCTGGGCAGAACCGTCATAAGGCACATAATAGATCTGTTCCCACAACGAGAAGTCGCGGACCATGTACATGCCTTCTCCTGTAAAATGGCCTTCGGTCACCCAATCGATCCAAGTAGGCTGGTTCTCTTCGTAAATGGAGGCTTTGCCACCTTGTTTGGGATCCACTTGGTAGATATGCATCTGGTTTTGTTCGCGGGGCATCCACGGCACAATAAACCGTCTGGAGTCTCCCGACCAGTAGGGAATACCGAAATATTGGTCTTCCATTTCATCGAAATCAGCCCATACTGCAACCGGCAGGTCACGGCTTTTGAGGTTGCCGATTTCCACAAAACCCACCCGCACAGTCGGGTTGGTGTCTCCCGCCTTCGGATAACGGGTCTCGGTCAGGGTACCATGCTGACCTTGGGCATCGTAGATCGGGAACATGGGCACCTGGCTGTTGTCAAAGCGGTAGAACGCTATCATCTTGCTGTCCGGTGACCACCAGAACGCACGGTAGCGGGAAGGACGTCCCAAAATCTCCTCATAATAGACCCAGGAAGCCTTACCATTCAGAATCAGCTCATTGCCGTCAAACGTATATTGTTTCTCCACCCCGGTCGCCACATCGTACACAAACAGGTTGTGATCCCGGGTAAAGGCGATCATCGTCGAGTCCGGAGAATAGGTCAGGTTTTCGCCTTTCAGATTGATTTCTTGTTGTGCACCGGCTGACACCGTTTCGGTGTAAGGGGTGTAGGTACCTTTTTTGACATGATAAATCATCATCTCATAGGCCCGCTTCTCTTCGTTGTAGCAGTTCAGGACCACTTGGTTGTCGTCCAACCAGAATTTCGGCTGTGCAACCGGTTTGATGATGCCTTCCGGAAGGGTAACCAGTTCTTTCCGGTCCAACCGCTTCAAATGATGCTCTCCACAAGCACAATCCGACTGCGCTGAGGCCATCGGCACACTCATCATCCCGATCAACAGGGCTAGGGTAATTTTCTTCATACAATTTATTGATTAATGTTTAAAAAATTTGTCGTTAAAATTCACCAGATAAACCTGCTCCACCCCACGGGTGATGGCCGTATACAGCCACTTGAGGTCCTCCAGCACCAATGGGTCCTGCCAGAAGGGATTGTCCACAAAAACGGCCTTCCACTGTCCGCCTTGGGATTTGTGGCAGGTGATGGCTGCCGCATACTTGATCTGCAGGGCATTGTAATAAGGGTCCTCGCGGATCTGCTTCTGGATCTTGCGTTTGGTTTTCAGGTGGGCATGATCCTCATACACTCCCTCATAGAGCTGACGCTGCTGGTCGGCTGTCAGGGAGGCCGCTTCGGAAGATAGCGTATCGAGAATCACCTTGGCGCGGATTTCCACATCGTTATAATCCGAAAAACAAAGGTCAGCCTCGGCAAAATGCAATCCGTAGCGTTCTTCGTAATTGCGGATCCGCAGCAGCTGTGCCACATCGCCGTTCGCGATAAAATCCAGTTCCGGCACTTGCTCCAGAAACTGATAGCAATTCTTGACCACCATCAGTTTGTCCCCGCGACACAATTGTTCTTCCCGATACAGCACACTGCCGCGGATTCCCGCATTGTAACGGTTGGCCCGTTTGTTGGAACGGCACAACACCACCGTCTCGTCCAACCCGTAACGGTCGATGCACTCGGTCAGTTTCTCAATCAGGTCACCTCCCTGGATCCGGGCGAAATCCGCAAACGAAGTGGCATCCAATACCGGCGTCTCCACCTCATCCCCATAGGCGTCTTCCGCTTCCTGAATCATCTGGCGCACCAAGGTAGCATTGTGCAGAATCCCGGACTCGGACCCCTGACGGACCACATCCGAGAGATGTTCCATTTCCACACAGCCGAAGCTTGCCTGCAGGTAATCGGCATCCAAGGCCGGACTCCGGTCCATGGACACCGGTGGCAACTGTGCAGCATCCCCAATCAGAATCAGGCGGTTGCGCAGCCCATTACGGACATAGGACAGCAGGTCAGACAACAAATCACCGGTCCCAAAAGGAGAACCGGCCGAGGGCCCTGCTATCAAAGAGGCCTCATCCACAATGAAAACCGTATCCGCCGCCTTGTTGATGTTCAGGGAAAACTGCCCTACCCCCTCGTTCATCGAACGCTGCCGGTAAATCGTCTTATGGATCGTCGCACTCTTCTGGCCTGTATAACCGGCCAACACCTTGGCCGATCTGCCGGTAGGGGCCATTAGCTTGAATTTCAGTTCAAAAGACAGCAAAGTCTTCACATAGGCGGCAATTGAGGAGGTTTTACCGGTCCCGGCATACCCGTTGATCACCAGCAGGTCCTCCTCTTGGTCGGAAGCCGTAAAATCAGCCAGACGACGGAACAGACGCACCTGATCCGGTGTCGGTTCAAACGCGAATTCATCCAACATCTTGCTGTATAGAAAATCGGCTACTCCCATCCCTTATGCATTCCGTTTAAAGATTACAAATACCAGCAACAGGGCAAAGATCTCCAGACGGCCGAAGAGCATCTGAACGGTCAGCACGAGCTTGGCAAAAACATTGAAATGAGCGAAATTGTCCAAAGACCCGCAGCTGCCGAATCCCGGTCCCACATTACCCATGGACGCCACAGAGGCGCTCAACGAATCCATCAGATCCAGTCCCGTAATGGACAACAGTATGGAACCCAGGAAAATAAAAGCCACATACATCAACACATACATAAAAACACGAGAGACAAACTCCGCATCCACCACATGCGAGCCGATCTTGATCGGTATCACCGCATTCGGGTGAATCATCTTGCGAAGATGCCCCCGGAAAGACTGCCACAGAATCCACACACGATCCACCTTGATCCCTCCGGTTGTCGAACCGGAGCAGGCACATTGAATCGAAACATACATCAGCAGGAAGATCGAAAACAAGGGCCATTGGGAAGTATCGGTATTGGCAAGGCCCGTGGTGGAGGCCAATGAAATGGTCTGGAACGAAGCAAAACGGAATGCTTCGGACCAACTTCCGGCAACACCTTCCCACCGCAGATCCAACATCACCAGAACCGTCACCACCAGCAGACTGCCCAGGTAAAAACGGATGATCGGTGACTTGAACATCTTCAGACTCCGCTTGGCCACCGTCAGATACAGCAAGCCGAAGTGCAGGCTGCAGATCACCAGCATCACAGCACAAACCCACTCTATGGCCGGCGACTGGTAATGGGCGATGGACAGGTTCTTGGTACTGAGCCCCCCGGTCGCCACAATGGTAAAAGCATGATTGATCGCATCAAAGATCGGCATACCGGCAATGACCAAGGCGACCAGGGTCACCACCGTCAGAATCACATACACACTTCCGATGATCCGCACCGACTGCTGGGTCTTGTACTGGTAATTCTCCTTGGAGAGCACCGAAACTTCAATCTTGTACATCCGGGTCCGCAACGAAGAACTGGGCAAAAGCATCAGCATGAAAATCACCACCCCGATCCCACCGATATAATGGGTGGAAGAACGCCAGAACAGCATGCTTGGCGGCAGGGCCTCCACATCGGTCAGGATCGTCGCACCGGTCGTTGTAATCCCGGACACACTCTCAAACCAGGCATTGATCAACGTAAACTCTCCCCCATACAACAAATAGGGAAACATCCCGAAAATGCACGACAACACCCAGGAAAACACCATCACGGCAAAGCCTTCCTTGAGGTTGATGTTACCGGAAGAATGCACAAAAATCAACGGAAATCCCCCGAACAGCAGGGTAATCATCCCACTGATGAGCAAGGGCGTGAAACCCGCATCCGTATCGTAGATCACGGAGACCCCCACAGACAAAAACATAAATATTGCCTCAAAGACCAAAGCAATACCCACATACCTGGAAATCAACTTGATGCTCATACTCCTCGTTTCAATGCTTTGTTCTCCTCAATGATCTCCCGGATCCCTTCACTCAATTCCTCCACCTGATCCCCGCTACGGTCAAACCGCACATCGTAAGTCTTGTTGTAGTCGCGATAATCCTTTACCGCACGGTTCATCTTCAAAAGCGGCGTGACCAGAAAGATCTTCAGGAAATAATTGAACAACAGCACCAACAGGATACCGGCTCCGACGGATACCACCCCCGGCATGATGCTCCGGTAAAAACTGTCCTGCAAGTTGAAATAATTGTCCGCCAAAGCCTGTTGCGACACCTCCGTCAAGGTCTGCAAGTAGCGGTTAAGCTGCTCATAAATGGCCTGCAGCCGGTTGAAATACCATTCCCGCAAAGCCGTCTGGTCCTCAATCCACAGGTCATTGAGTTCGTTGGACACTTGCATGTAGGCCGAATAAGCATAGCGTACCGAATCTGCTGCAATCCGTTCGGCATCCGTCGTAGAGTGCTCCAGGACCTTTTCCAGGTTGATCAGGAAATGATTGTCGTCCTTTCTTCGAGGCAAGCGCCCTGCGTCCCGATTGCCGATGGCCTCAAAAATCTGGGTATTGTATTCGGTCAACAAATTGTGCAGGACCCGTGACGAATTCACCGATGCCACATTGTCTGCAATCAAGGTAGAGACATAACGGCTCATGCGTCCAAACTCAAAGAACGCAATTACTCCGGAAAAGAAGAGAATCAGCCCGATAATCACAAAACCCAATCGCACTTTTCCCTGAATTCCCAGAGGTTTTCTCTTTCTGCTGCTGACCTTCATCAGCAATTTACGCAAACTCCACATAGGCATCCTGTTCATGAATTCGCAAACTTACAAAAAAGGGTACGAATAATCAAAATTCTGAAAATTATACTATATTTGCAGTGGATTAGAAATTTCAATTAAACCCCATACAACTATGAGTAAAATTAAAGTAGGTATCAACGGTTTCGGTCGGATCGGCCGCCTGGTATTCAGAGCTGCTCAGCTCAGAGAAGATATCCAAATTGTGGGTATCAATGACTTGATTGATGTTGACTATATGGCGTACATGCTGCGCTACGATTCAGCCCACGGCAAATTCGAAGGCACCGTTGAAGTACAAGACGGCAAACTCGTTGTCAACGGCAATGCCATCCGCGTAACCGCCGAAAGAAACCCTGCAGATCTGAAATGGGACGAAGTAGGTGCTGAATACGTTGTAGAATCCACCGGTTTGTTCCTGACCAAAGAAAAAGCACAAGCACACATTGACGCCGGTGCCAAACGCGTGATCATGTCTGCTCCGTCAAAAGACGATACCCCCATGTTCGTATTCGGTGTAAACAACCACAAATACAATGGTGAAACCATCGTTTCCAATGCATCCTGCACCACCAACTGCTTGGCTCCCATCGTAAAAGTACTGAACGAAAACTTCGGTCTGGTAGAAGGTCTGATGACAACCGTTCATGCCACCACCGCTACCCAAAAAACAGTTGACGGTCCTTCCGTAAAAGACTGGAGAGGTGGCCGCGCCGCATTGTCCAACATCATCCCCTCCTCTACCGGTGCTGCCAAAGCCGTAGGTAAAGTAATTCCCGAAATGAACGGCCGCCTGACCGGTATGTCATTCCGCGTACCGACCATCGACGTTTCTGTTGTGGACCTGACCTGCCGTCTGGAAAAAGCCTGCACATACGAAGAAGTGAAAGCCGCTATGAAACGTGCTTCTGAAAACGAATTAAAAGGCATCCTCGGTTACACCGAAGACGATGTCGTTTCCAGCGACTTCCTGTCAGATCCCCGCACTTCCATCTTTGATGCGAAAGCCGGTATCCAACTCAACGAACATTTCGTGAAAGTGGTTTCATGGTACGACAACGAATGGGGTTACTCCAACAAAGTCGTAGAAATGATCCGCTACATGAACACCGTAAAATAGTCCGGATCTGTCGTCCCACAGCTGCCCCTGGTCAGGCAGCGACGGACAAACAGCAACAAATAGCAAGAGGATGACTGAAAGTCTTATGACTGGCTGGTCATCCTTTTACTATTGGAAAAGACCGCTTGAAGAATCATCTTGACTTCCCGATTATCAGCGAAGATCATAAAATACAAACCCCACTATGACACCTCCAATGCTGGCGTCATCGATGATATGCATCCCCGTACCCCAGATAAAACGGCAGACAGACCTAAGCGAAAATCAGGATCAGCAATTGGGCAGCCAGGACGCGCAGGAACATGGTCAAGGGATAGACCGTGGCATAGCCCACGGAGGGAGCATCG
>CALCYB010000044.1 GCA_937906485.1 uncultured Rikenellaceae bacterium | reverse complement strand
TTAAAAATAATCTTAAATTGTGTTTTTGATGAAGTGTCATAAAATATTAAATCCTTACTTTTTAAATATAAAAAACACAGCTAAAATTATAAAAATAAAACCAATTAAATAGTTCCATTTAAATTGTTCTTTTAAGTAACAAACGCTAAAAATGCTGAATATGGTTAAAGTTATAACTTCTTGAATTGTTTTTAATTGCACAACATTATATACTTCATGCCCGAAACGATTGGCGGGAACCTGAAAACAATATTCAAAAAAGGCAATGCCCCAACTGATCAGAATCACGCCCAGCAGGGGCAGGTTCTTGAACCAGTCCATTTCTGCAAACTTCAGATGCCCATACCAGGCAAACGTCATGAAGATGTTGGAAATCACCAACAACAAAATTGTCCAAAATGTAGTCATACCGTGTTTTTATAAGCGGGCGCAAAGATAGTGATAAAAAAACGAATCAGGATCATTCACATAATCCTGATTCGCTCGCAATAAATTGACTCTTTCTTATTTCTGAATCTCTTCCAGAAGGTGTTTTACAGCGGCCTCGATCTGCAGGTCACGACCTTCCACCAGGGAAGCCGGCGTGTTCATCACTTCGATATCCGGATTCAGCTGTTGGTTTTCCTGGTACTGGCCTTCCAAGTTGGCAAAGCCCACTTGCGGAATACCGAAATACAGACTCGGGTCGATCTGGGTTTCCCACCATACAGCGGTCATGGTACCCGGCACCGGCATACCGACGAGTTTTCCGATATTCAAAGCCTTGTATGAGAACGGGAAACCGTGTGCATCGGAATAGTTGCCTTCACCCACCAGCACGCAGGAAGGCTTGTACCATTTGTTCAACGGTTCGGATGCCACGTATTGTCCGCGGGGAGCCATATCAGCGTAGTGTACCCCGTTGAGCAAAGTTGCCAGGTCATCGTGCAACCAACCGCCACCGTTGAAACGGGTATCCACGATCACAGCATCACAGTTGCGGTATTTACCCAGAAGTTTGGAGTAAACATTACGGAAACTCGGGCTGTCCATACCACTCACGTGTACATAAGCAATCTTGCCGCCGGACAGTTCGGCCACCAGTTCTTCACGTTGTTTCACCCAACGTTTGTACAACATGTTGCGTTCTGCACCGTTGCTGATCGGTTTCACCCATTCTTCCCAGGTATTCTTGCCATCGGACAGGGTCAGACGTACGCGTTTGCCTGTTTTGTGATTCAAGAAACGGAAGTAATCTTGTCCAGCCAGGATGGCATTGCCGTCAATATGGGTAATCAGGGTTCCGGGTTTGATCTTTGAGGAAGCCGGAACCACCGGATTCTGATCCAGAATTTCCAGCACTTTCAGACCGTCACCTTGGTAATCCGGATCGTAGAACATACCCAGGGTTGCGGTAGCATCGCCCGGCAAATAAGCACGATAACCGGATCCGGTATGGGATGCATTCAACTCTCCGAGCAGTTCACTCAACATTTCAGCAAAATCGTAGTTGTTGTTGATGTAAGGCAGGAACTGGCGGTAGTTGTCACAGTACATGGTCCAGTCGATACCGTGGATGGCGGGATCGTAGAATTTGTCCACCACTTGTTTGCAGGCGTGGTCAAACATGTAGGCACGTTCTTCTGCCGGACGGTAGTAGTACTCGGCACTCATCTTGATGGGCTCGATCTTACCGGAATTCAAATCAATGGTATTGAGACGGCCACGGTTCAACAAGAACACCTTGCTGCCGTCCTTGTTGGTCGCGAAAGCACCGGAACCGGTACCTTTGGACAACAGACGGGTAGAATGATCTTTGAAATCGCGTACCCACAAATCATAGCCGCTTTCAAAAGCCGCAAAGTAGTAGAGTTTGTTGCCGTCCTTACTCAAGAATGCATCACCGTGAGAGGCGGAGGCTACGGTCAGGCGGACAATGCGGTCCTGAATACCCTCCAGCTCGTAGTCGATCTTGGGCAATTCAGACTTCGGAGCTTCTTCCTTCTTGTCCTTTTTATTCTTCTTGTCTTTCTTCTTGTCTTCCTTGTCGGATTTTTCTTTTTCCTGAGCTTCTTTTTCTTTCTTTTCCTGTTCTTTGAACAAAGCGGCTTCCTCTTTGTTCATCAAGAATTTGTCATAGGCCTGACGGTTCATGAAAACCAGGTAGATATCCGTGGTTGCACCCCAGCTGCCGTGACTGCGATAACCGGCACGGTCCGAATACCACATCAGGGCATTGCCGTCCAGCACCCAACGTCCACCGCCTTCCGAGTAACCGCTTTCGGTCAGGTTCACCCATTCGCCGCTGCCATCAGCTTTCACCAAGGCCACATCTTCCTTGTTCCAACCGCCTTTTTCAAAGAATTGGACAGCCAGCCACTGGCCATCGGGTGCCCAGGCATACCATTGGTCACCATCCGAATATGAATAATTGTACTCACCCGAAAGAACAGTACGCATCTCCTTGGTATCCAGATTCATTACACGCAATGTCGTGCGGTCTTCCAAGAAAGCGATTTCCTTGCCGTCCGGAGAGAAAGCCGGTTGGAAACGGACAACGTTTCCTTCGGTCAACTGGGTTTCGCGAATATCGTTGGCATAGACAAACTGTTCCGATCCGTCAGCAATTTCGCTCATGTACAAGTTCCAGCAGCCGCCACGTTCGGAAGCATAGACCACTTTCTTGCCGTCCGGGCTGAAATCAATGTTGCGTTCCTGATCTGCCGTATGGGTCAGCCGG
>CALCYB010000043.1 GCA_937906485.1 uncultured Rikenellaceae bacterium | reverse complement strand
TTCCTCTCCCTCCAAATTTTTTTCAAACTTTTTTTGAACTTTTTTTGAGAAAAAAGAGAACCGGACACACAACTCACTGAACCAACGAGATTTGGTTCTGAAAACTTTTTTTTACTGACAGACCCTAAAAAAGACGCGGATAATTTTCATCCAAATCCTGCAACAGATGCGACAGAATCAGCTCCCGAAAAAAAGCCGATTTGGACCGGATCTTGTACTTTTGACAATAACGGTCAATCATATCGACCTCCTGCTCGCTGAAGAAAACCGTTTTCCGGAAACAACGTACTTGACTCTTCCGTTGATGGATCAGGTACTCCACATAACTGGCCTGCTGCTTGCGCCGGGTGGTTCTCTTCTTGCTTATGGTCTTTTTGGGCATAGGTTCTATTTTGCTTCAAAGTTAGCACATTCTCCTGCATATTTCCTAAAAAAAGAGAGACTATTGATCTAGTCTCTCTCCATTTTGGTCTACCCATTCAAACTGCAACAAGGCAAATTCCGAATCCGGTGTGATCTTCAGATCGATTTTGTACTTTTTCATCCACTTGCGCTGGAATGAACTCAACCAGCCCTTTTTCAAGTACGCATCTACCAGTGGATTTACCTTCAAGAACAGTTTTTTCTGGTCTTTCTCCTTGACATAGTAAGCAATCTCCCGCTCGATGGTCTCGTCAATCAAAATGCTTGAAGAAATTTTTCCGGTTCCATGACAAGTCGGACACACCTCACTGGTGTTGATCTCGGTAGCCGGACGGACACGCTGACGCGTGATCTGCATCAGTCCGAACTTTGTCAAGGGCAGGATGTGATGTTTGGCCCGGTCCGCCTGCATCAATTCCTGCATCAGTTTCAACAATTGGTTCTTGTGCTCGTTGGTATCCATATCGATAAAATCGACAATGATGATTCCCCCCATATCCCGCAGGCGCAGTTGGCGAGCAATTTCTTCGGCGGCGTGACAATTCACGTCAAACGCATTTTGTTCTTGATCTTTTCCGGTTTTTACGCGTGTTCCGCTGTTTACATCAATCACATGCAACGCTTCGGTATGTTCGATCACCAGGTAAGCTCCCTGACGGATCGGAACAACCTTGCCGAATGCACTCTTGATTTGTTTGGTTACGTCAAAATGGTCCAGTATCGGCTCTGTCCCTTTGTATAACTTGACGATTTTTTCGTACTCCGGAGAAATCGTGGAAACATATTCACGAATTTCATTATAGATGGTCTCATCATTTACATGGATATTGGAGAATGAATCATTCAGCAAATCCCTCAAGATTGTGGTGGTCCTGCTGTTTTCGGTAAACAGCAACTGAGGAGGTTTTGCCGTTGCGATAGCCGGCCATGCCCCTTCCCACTTTCCAATCAACATTTTCAGTTCGGCATCCAGTACCGCGGCTTTCTTGCCTTCAGCGGCTGTCCGCACGATGACACCATAATTCTCCGGTACAATACTGTCCATCAACCGCTCCAACCGTTTCTTTTCGTCCTTGGAGGCAATTTTCTGTGAAATACTGATCTTGTCTCCGAAAGGGATCAGGACCATATTTCTTCCTGCCAAAGAGATTTCGGCAGTCAAACGCGAACCCTTGGTCGAGATGGGTTCCTTTACAATTTGAACAATCAAAGGTTGGCCGGGAGCCAGCACTTTGTCAATTTTTCCTTCCTTCTCCAGAATCGGATAGAGACGGATATCGGAAAATGCAGTTGATGTGTTGTTCGGATTGATGTGTTTGACAAAAGCATCAAACGACC
Source organism: uncultured Rikenellaceae bacterium (assembly GCA_937906485.1). GTDB lineage: Bacteria > Bacteroidota > Bacteroidia > Bacteroidales > UBA932 > JAGCJX01. The sequence continues at coordinate 4,688 of CALCYB010000043.1, read as the reverse complement.
GGAAATTCAATCCAAGATCAAGATAATGGACAAAAGCATCTTTCTGATCACCTATGTCGACAAAGGCAGCGTTCAAAGTCGGAATCAACTTCCGTACCTTGCCCAGGTAAACATCCCCAACGGAATATTTTCTGCCCTCATTCTGTTCCTTGTTCAGCTCCATCAGACGGCGGTTCTCCAACAAGGCGATCGTCACTTCTGTTGAGCGAACATCAATAATCAGGTCTTTATCCATAAGTCAAAATACATAGAAGAAAGAAAGGGTGCCGGCTTAAGCACCCTATTCTTCTAAGACTAAAACGGCCTATTTTTTCTTTTTATGTCTGTTCTTGCGCAAACGTTTTTTACGTTTGTGCGTCGCCATTTTATGTCTCTTTCTTTTTTTACCACTAGGCATAATTTAAGAATTTAACGTGTTAGAAATTATTTATTGTACATTATTTTTTACTTTGTTCATAAACACTTTAGCGGGCTTGAAAGCCGGAATATTGTGTTCAGGAATTTCGATAGATGTATTCTTTGAGATATCGCGAGCGGTCTTTTTAGCACGTTTCTTGATGATGAAACTACCAAAACCGCGAAGGTAAACGTTATTGTTTTTAGCCAAAGAATCTTTCACACTTTCCATAAAGTTTTCGATCACGCTTTGAACAGCGATTTTTTCCAAACCGGTTGCTTTGGCAACTTCATTTACAATGTCAGCTTTAGTCATGATAAATTAATTTATAGTGATTTAGTACAATTTAATACCACAGTAATCCATCTCCACAAAATCGGACGGCAAAAGTATTGTTATTTTTTCAATTTTCAAAGCTTACTTTGATTTTTTTTCAATTTCCACTTTGGCATAAAGATTGACTATTAGGATATGCCCGTTCATTCGGGCAAATTTAAGGTAATTTAAATATAGAAAACTGACAGATTGACAGAATATGGCAAATATCAAAACAGACTCTTTTGTAGAATCCGCGGTGGGAGAAGTAAACATCATTCCGATGATGGGGGTAGAATCCGGGAAAAAGCTTAGCGAACAGGAAGTTCCTGAAATCATCCCGATTCTGGCATTGAGGAACGCCATCCTCTTCCCCTCCACAGTCATTCCCATTACTGTCGGCAGGGAAAAATCCATGAAACTGGTTCGTGACGCGTATGCCAACAACCGGATCATCGGTGCGTCAACGCAACGTGATGCAGAGATCGAGGATCCCAGCCTCATTGACCTCTTTGAGATTGGAACTGTAGCCAAGATCCTCAAAATCATCGAAATGCCCGACGGAAACATTACGGCTATCCTGCAAGGCATCAAGCGCTATCAGGTGGTGGAACAAGTATCCGCCGATCCGTATCTGGTTGCCCGGGTTGACTATTTGCCCGAAGTACTGACAAAGGCCGACGAGATTGAAATCGACGCCTTGGCAGAAACTGTCAAGGACACCGCCCTGCACATCATCAAACTTTCTCCTCACCTTCCGCAAGAGGCTTCCTTTGCCATCAAGAACATTGAAGGCAGCGAGTTTCTGGTCAACTTCATTGCCTCCAGCATCGAACTGGAAGACCCGCTGGACAAGATGGAACTTCTGAAAGAAGACAAGATCCGTGTGCGGGCGATGAAGCTGCTGGAACTGATGAACCGTCAGATCGAACTGCTGAAAATCAAGCACGATATCCAGAAGAAAGTCAAAACGGAAATTGATCAGCAACAACGAGAATACTACCTCAACAACCAGCTGAAAACCATTCAGGAAGAATTGGGTATCGGAGACAATGGTCGTGATTTCGAGGAGCTGGAAGCCTTGGCTGCCAAGAAAAAATGGCCCGCCCATGCTGCAGAGGCCTTCAAGACTGAACTACAACGGCTGGAAAGAACAAACGTCAATTCGCCGGACTACAACGTGCAATACCAGTATGTCAAACTGCTGGTGGATCTGCCGTGGGACGAAAAGACCGAAGACAACCTGGACCTGAAACATGCCCAAGAGGTACTGGACCAAGACCACTTCGGTCTGGAAACCGTCAAGGACCGCATCATTGAATACCTGGCTGTTCTGAAGCTGAAAGGAGACATGAAGTCACCAATCATCTGCCTGTACGGCCCTCCCGGGGTAGGAAAAACATCCTTGGGCAAATCGGTTGCCCGTTCCCTGGGCCGCAAATATGCTCGAATCTCCCTTGGGGGACTGCACGATGAATCCGAGATCCGCGGACACCGTCGTACTTATATCGGTGCGATGCCCGGACGGATCATCCAGAACATCAAGAAGGCCGGCAGTTCCAACCCCGTCATTGTACTGGATGAAATCGACAAGATCAGCAAGGATTACAAAGGGGATCCCGCATTTGCCCTGCTGGAAGTACTGGATCCCGAGCAGAACAACACTTTCCACGACAACTACCTGGACATCGACTACGACTTGTCCAATGTCCTGTTCATCACCACAGCCAACAACATCAGCACCATCCACCCGGCCTTGAAGGACCGGATGGAAATGATTCCGGTATCGGGTTACCTGGCTGAAGAGAAAATCCAGATTGCAGAAGGCTACCTCATTCCCAAGCAACTGGAGGCCCATGGATTGAAGAAGACCCAGTTGCGCATCACCAAGACCGCCTTGGAGAAAATCATCAACGAATACACCCGGGAATCCGGTGTTCGCGGTCTGGACAAGCAGATTGCAAAAATTGCCCGGACGGCAGCCAAAAAGATCGCAACGGAGGAAACCCAAAAGATATCGGTTTTGCCCAAAGATCTGAAGGAATTCCTCGGACTTCCGACCAACCAGCACGATGTGCAAAAAGATAACGAAGCACCGGGCGTAGTAACAGGCCTTGCATGGACAGAAAACGGTGGTGAGATTCTGTTTGTGGAATGTTGTACCTGTTCCGGTAAAGGCAACTTGTCCATGACCGGCAACCTGGGAGATGTCATGAAAGAATCCGCAACCATTGCCATGCAATACCTCAAAGCCCATCCGGAGCTGATCGGACTGACCACAGAGGCCATCATGCAGAAGGACATCCACATCCACGTACCGGAAGGAGCCATCCCCAAAGACGGTCCCTCGGCGGGTATCACTATGGTCAGTGCCATGGCTTCGGCCCTGACCGGCAAAATGGTGCGTCACGGTATCGCCATGACCGGGGAAATGACCCTCCGCGGACGCGTCTTGCCGGTAGGCGGCATCAAAGAAAAAATTCTGGCAGCCAAACGGGCCGGTATTAGGACCATCCTCCTGTCAGAAGACAACCGCAAGGACATTGAAGACATCAAGGAAGTGTACATCGAAGGCATGGAATTCATCTTTGTCAAGAACATTTCCCAAGTTTTGAAAACCATATTCAGCAACGCATGAACGTCCAGATTGAACCCAGTTGGGGCGCTGTCCTGGCTGAAGAGTTTGAAAAACCGTATTTTGCGGAACTAGTACGTTTTCTGCACGAAGAAAAGCGAGCCGGGAAAACCATTTTCCCTCCCGGCCCGCTTATTTTCAATGCATTCAACCTCACACCTTTTCATCAGGTAAAAGTAGTCATTCTCGGTCAAGATCCATACCACGGATACGGACAGGCCCACGGACTCTCCTTTTCCGTTCCGGAAGGAATCAAGCCTCCTCCCTCCCTGGTCAACATCTACAAAGAACTCAACAGCGACCTGGGTACACCACTCCGCACCTCCGGCAACCTGGAACAATGGGCCCGACAAGGTGTCTTTCTGCTTAATGCCATCCTGACGGTCCGTCAGGGCGAACCCACCTCCCATAGTCAGATCGGCTGGCAGACCTTTACCGATGCTGTCATCCGGACGCTTTCCGACAAAAGAGAGGGCTTGATTTTCCTCTTTTGGGGCAATTATGCCCGCAAAAAGAAAGAACTGATTGACACCAGCAGGCACACGGTGCTGGAGGCCGCACATCCCTCCCCGCTGGCCCGCGGTGCATTTTTCGGCTGCCGCCACTTCTCCTTGACCAATGAAATCCTGAAAAGAAACGGGAAAACGCCCATTGAGTGGTAAGTTTTTTGTACCTTTGCGCGTATTCAAGTGACTTTTGATGGAGATGAGAACTGCAGTTTTTCCCGGATCATTTGATCCCTTCACAATGGGGCATCTGGATGTTGTCCGATCAGCCCTCAAACTGGTTGACGAAGTAGTGATTGCCGTCGGCTACAACTCCGCCAAGAAAGGTTTTTTCTCGTTGGACAATCGGATCCGCATCATTGAAGACAGCATCGCCCCCCTGCGGGCACAAGGATACCGGATCTGCGTCTGCCAGTACCATGGACTGACCGTGGAGTTCTGCAAAAAGGAAAACATCTCCATCCTGATCAGAGGGCTGCGTACCACCGCTGATTTTGAACAGGAAACCGTTATCGCACAAGCCAACAAGAAACTCTGCCCGGACTTGGAGACCATCTTTGTTCCGGCCACGCAAGACTCCTGCTTCCTTTCCTCTACCGTTGTAAGGGACATTCTCCTGCACGACGGAGACACATCATTGTTTGTCGCTCCGGGTATTAATCTGAACAACTACCGATGAAAAAGTCCCCGGCCATAGGAAAACTGCTGGCAACGGTTATTCTGGTGCTGCTTGGATTCATCCCCAACAGGGTTACGGCACAGGACCAGACTTGGTCTGTCCCCGATCTGAAGATGGTGTTGCAGACCCTGGACGGCCTATCGGTTGATGAACTTG
>CALCYB010000042.1 GCA_937906485.1 uncultured Rikenellaceae bacterium | reverse complement strand
CCCATTTGTCAGAAAAGAAAGACAAAAGAGGAATGGTAAAAGCCAAGGCAACACTAATACCTATCACCTCTACGATGATATACCATTTGTTCCGGAACAGGAAACGCAAGTATCCAATCATAATTATATAAGGTCTGTAAAGTTTCTTTACACTTTTTTTAAAAATCAAGGTCTGACAAGTATATAACAATAAAATAGTGCCAAAATTCTATTTTCCTTATTCTGTGTGAGTTGCAAATTTCTTGAAAAGAAAAGAATGTAAAGTTTCCTTACAGTGTGTAAAATATGTAAAATCTTATTTGGTGCCCGGAACAAGGATCGTGAAAGATTGTCGCGAAAGAAGTAAGAATTTTAGTTCACATTCGCAAGTGATATTCCTGACATCGAACTCCATACCAGATGATACCCGTAACCAGATGAGGCTTATTGAGCTATTTATGCTCCAGGCAGTGATGATTTCGCTTCTTGGACTTGTGGCGATGAGTGCCTACTTCTCTGAAAGCCAGTCAAAGGACATTGCTGTGCGCAAGGTATATGGAGGAACCGTAGGAAGCGAGACTGTAAGATATCCGGCGGAGGCCCTTAAGAAGGAATAAAGGCCTCTCAGGTTAAACATGAATACTGTCAGCTGCAAGAGAGGTGCAAGATTACACCCTCAACTTGAGTCCGGCAAAGATGGTGTCAGGCTTGAAGGCAAAAACGGAGGCCATTTCTCCTGCCATGCAGAATCCGCACTGATTGCACTTCTCTGTCCCATCTCCAACACAAAGTCCACGCTTGCCGTCAGGATAGACAAAGTCAGTTACCCAGCAGCGACGGGTGAATTTGTTGGTCTTCATGAGTTTAAGTCCTGATATGGAATTCATGATGGGATAGCCTTTCTTCTTGTAGTCAATGACGCGGTCAATGATTTTGGCCCTCTTTTCCATATCAAGGGCGAGGTACTCTGTGCCTTCGAAAGGGGTATGGAAATTGATGGAAATGCATTCGATTGCGGGATTGTTCTTGGCATATTCGATGGTATCGTCCACAGCCGTATAGTTAAGCGTGTTTACTACCATGTTTACGCTGAGATGCTTGTGGCCGCATTCCGCGATGTTCTTTTCGAGTTTTGGAAATGTCCCTTGACCACGTACTTCCTCATGGAATTTTCCGGCTCCGTCAAGACTAACCCAGATGGAATCGGCATGAGACCCCTTGAACGGAAGTTGTGCATTTGTTGTGATGGTGCAGGAGAAAAAGCCGATTTCCTTTGCAAGGTCAATCAGATCATTGATACGCTTATCTCCATCCTTCCATATTGTCACTTCCCCTCCCTCAAAGTCAACAAATCTTGAACCTGCGTCATAGGACATCTGGAGATGCTGGCGCACCTGTTCGTAGGTCATGTTGTGCGGATTCTTCAGTTCGTACACACTGCAATGCTTGCATCTGAGATTGCAGATGTCAGAAATGAACAACACGGTCTGAAGCGGGGCCTTTCTTCCGAAAAGACGGGCTCTGAGAAACCATTGGCCCAGGTAAAACAATTTTCTCATATTTATCCGAGTATCAAGTTAACGATGATAAGTATCAGGCAGAACATCATCACGATGTTGCGTGCAGTAAGCCAACGGAGCATGAACCAGTCGATTCCGGCCTTGCGGAATCTGTCGAAGTCACCCATCGGGCCCATCCATTTCTTCGGCACTAAAGGAACATCCTTATGTTTTACAAAACTGTCAAGGGATTGCACAAGCCATAAAGATACCGGCAGAACCATCAGCGTTGCCAGGTAGGCCGGATGCATCTGTCCCAGGGCTACTCCGAGGATTACCATGAAATAGGGAAGTGTATTCAACAGAGCTGAAAATACAATCTGGCCTCGCCCCGAACCCATCAGGTGAGCCATCGTCTTCTTTCCCATCTTCGCATCGGGCACTGAATCCAGCACGGAGTGTGAATACACGATGTTGGTCACAAGCATGCCGACCGCAACCGACAGCCACAAGATCTTCCAATTCAGCATACCGGTTATCGAGTAGTAAACCCCGGTCATAAGCAGCGGGCCGAACATCATGAAGATGACCAGCTCCCCGAGTCCATGGAAACCTAATCGCAGCGGTCTTCCTGAATAGGATTCTCCGATTAGCAGTGCGGCGGCCACCCACCATAGTATGTTCAAGCCTCTTACGGCGACGACTACGCAACCGGCGATACCCGTAGCAAAAAGCAGCACAAGAACCACTTTGAGCAGGTCTGCATGTGTGGCGGCACCGGAAGTAAGATAAGGATATTTGATCATTCTCCCGCGGAAACCTTCATTCGCCACCTTCTGTCTGGCCTCTGCTGAACCCTCCTTATAATCGAACCAATCATCGAGCAAGTTCATCGAAAGATGCAGGAATATTACTCCAATGACGGAGGCCACCGCCGAAATCCAGTTAAATTCAGTGCCTCCATACGACAAGGCTACCGCCGTAAGTGCCGGAAGCAAGGATTGTGGAAGAGAGACGGGCCGAGCATTGTTTAGCCAGAATCGGATAGTATCATTCATGCTTTAATGGTGTTTTCGGCCGCAAAGGTAAAATAAAATTGGCAGAATAATCATTATCTTTGCATAACGAAAACCGCTTGAATTGTATGGAAGATTATATTCTTAGAGAGATAGACAAGATCGGACAGATGCTGATGATGGTTGCAAAACGGTTGGGCCTGTTTGAGCAAGATACCCCGGCATATGCCTTAGAGGATGTGAAAGAGGAGCTGGGTAAGGCTCATCTTTCCTTTGATCTGGACACCATCCTGCAGCAGGAGGATCCTCTTTGCTACCTGGTTGGAGAGTTGAGGTTCTCCGATGCGGCTTTGGAAATTTTTGTGGAGATTCTGTTCCATTCGGAATGCGACGAAACCACAAAATCCGCTTTGTTGGAAGATGCCCTTGTCTATTTGGACGGAAAGGGAAATTACTCCTTCAGACTGCATTCTTTGAAAAGCTGGTAAGCGGATGGAATGTGCTTCCTTGTCAGAAATAGCGATGGACTTCTTGCAGGATGGGGGCACAGGACATGTCATTGGGATTGGTCCCGGGAACTCCTTCCGGAATGGCTTCTCCCAACCGCTCGAAAAGTTCTGCCCAAAAAGTGGGAATCTTGCCATCAGCATCTCTGAAACGCATAGGGCTGGCCTCAAAAACAGGCTCCCCTTCCGCATTGAGGTAGCATTCATAGACCAGTTCCGAGCAATAGGTCTTCTGATTGTCTGGCAGGTAAGACCAATCATAGGGTTGGCCGATGTGTGCTTTTGCACGCTCAATGGCTGCCGCCAGGTCAATGGGTTGGGTAAGACGCATGACCGTAATGCCTTTTTGCCCGTTGATGTCGGCTGCCTCTTCCAGAAATTCACCAAAAGGACGGCAAATGACTCCCTTGGGATGGGCTTCAATAACTGATGGGGTGTTGTCGATCAGGGCATAGATGGCCACATGGTCGTATTGCAGGTGATCCTCCATTTGGGTGGCGTCCACAATGGCCTGGCTCATGGCTGAATTTGCTGCAATGCAAAACAGCAGATCTCCCTCCTGTGGGAGAAAGTTGTTGTTTTTGCAGGACCAGGTGGCCAATCCTAAGATGAGCCATGCTGCGATTCTTTTCATAACGGCTGAATAATTTTGAGGTAAAGTTAATCATCTTCAGGTTAATTCTTAAATTTGTGGATACAATCATTCAAAAACGTTTGGTATGAAGAATTTGATGCATCTGTTTGTGGCGATGCTGGCCACCTTGGTGATGGGTTGCTCCAATGGTAACCAAAACAAGCAAGCGGTAGAAGTAAAGCGGCCATTGCCTCAGGGAGCCGTGGAGATGGACTATCAACGTCACCTGGTCTGTCAGGTAATGCTGCGAGATTCTGTTCCTGCACGGATGATTTTTGATACGGGTGCTACCCACCTGTTGTTGGATTCGACTTTTTATGCCCATACGTTTGCAGACGGTGGCAATTTGCGGAGGGCGATGGTAGGAGGAGCCGGAGGGGGGATGGAGGCGATCTGGCTGGATGCCAGTCCTTGGCATTACCGTATCGGTGAGGAGTCCCAACTGGAAGACATGGCCATGATCGTCAACCTTCGTAAGATTGTAGGAGAGCGCGTGGACGGTATGTTCGGGATGTTTTTCATGCAGGGCAAGCGTGTTGAGTTCAATTATGCCGATGGTTACCTGCGTCCGCTTCCGGCCCAGGAAACGATTGGGGAAGATTTTACCCGCATCCCCTGTCAGTGGCTGGACGGGAGCAAGACGCGTATTTTGTTGCCGCTTGCCGTCACGTTGGAAGACGGATCGGTATTCGAGGGCCGTTTTTTGATGGATACCGGTATGCCTGATGCATTTGCCCTGAACCGGTCGACAGCCCATCAACTGAAGAAAGAAGGTCATCTTGCAGATGCCCGGGGAATGTCCTATGCGGTCGGCGGGATCGGTGGCTCACGCAGGGATTATGTGTTCAAGGCTGCTCAAATTGATTTTGGAGGACATGTGATCAAGGAGGTTCGGGCTACCTGGTCGGACAATCAGCAGGGATCGTTGGCCTCTGCCGATTATGATGGGTTGGTCGGCAATCAACTTTTTGAGCGCTTTGATGTGATCATTGACTTTGTGAATTGTGTGGTCTATGTACGGCCCAACCGGAATTGTGATCGTCCGCAGCCGCATGATTTTGGGATCGCACTGACCCCGAAGGCGGATCATTGGTGGGTGAATGCACTCCTGGAAGGCGGAAATGCACAGAAAGCCGGATTGCGGCAGGGGGATTGCATTGAGCAGATCAACGGGGTGCGGATTACTGATGCAGCCGCCAAAAAACTGTATCCTCTGCCGCAGACCCTTACCTTTCTGGTGCGGCGGGGGGATGAACTGGTCGAAATGGTGGTGGAAAGCGAGTTGTAAAAGACGGTGAACGCAGATGATATGATTAATAACATTTCTGTGTCAATAAGGATTTACATTGTTGTAAGATTTCTTTACATTCCTTGCGGGTGGTGTTTTTTTTATAGTGCTGACTGATAGTTGAATAAATGGGTTGGCACGGTATTGTTACCTATTGTTTCCATCCTCGTGGAATGGAGGTGGTTTGTAAAAGAATTTTACAGTTTAACAATAGCGTAGCATGAGAAGTTACTTTCGTTTTTTGTCCCGGAACAAAGGGTATACTGCCATTGAGGTGGTGGGATTGAGCATTGCGCTGGCCTTTGTGGTGTTGATTGTTGCATTTGTGGCTGGTGAATTGGGTTATGACAAGCAACTCAAGGGAACAGATCAGGTGTATGTTGCTCATGGCGAGACGTTCAGCATCATGAGCTATACGGTCGGGGATCTTCTTGTTGAGGAGTTTCCCGAGGTGGAGGACGTTTGCCGAATGGTGTCAACCAATATTTTGAGTGGTTCGACGATGGAGGTGACCCTGCGGGAACAGACCCTGCCGCAGGAAGCGCTTGTGGTGGATACCAATTTTTTCCGTTTTTTCCGTTTCCCGTTTGTTGAGGGAACCTCTGAGGAGGCATTGCAAGCTCCGGATGCGGTGGTTGTCAGCGAGTCCTTTGCCCGTCGCTATTTTCAGGAGGAGTCCCCCATTGGTCAGCGGGTAGAGGTGACGGTCGGTAGTCTGAAGAAGGATCTGGTCATTTCCGGGGTTTATGAAACCATCTCACGTTCGGTATTCCCCTCTATGGATCTGATTTACGGGGTCCATCACCTGGCGGAATTGTCTCCCAACCTGATCCGTGAGGGAAATGGAACGGCTGTCAATTTCTTCCGGCTCGTGCCGGGTACATCGGTGGAGGCGTTGCAGGAGAAGGCTTTGGCGCATTTGAAGAAGAACGACATCTTGTACCGGGTTGGACTGGAGAAAGAGTTCTTGCTGTCTCCATTTTCTCAAATCCATTATGGAATCTGCGTGATGCATCTGCCGTTTGTCGGCCGGGTCAATCTGTCGTTTATCTTGCTTTTTGCTGCGGCTGCCGTTTTGTTGCTGGTATTTGCTTTGCTGAACTATATTTCTTTGAGTGTCGCTCAAATCGGTTTCCGGGCTAAAGAGATGGCCACCCGGCGTCTTTTGGGAGAGCCGAAGTGGAAAATCATGTACCGCTACATCCGGGAGGCTTTCCTGATGACCTCTTGTTCTTTTGTGCTTTCCTTGTTGCTGGTGAAGGTATTTGGACCTTCTGCTGCTGTGTTGCTGGGCAAAGAGGTCTCGCTGGTGGACAACCTGGGAGTTGGAGGGATCCTGGTGATGGTCTTGTTGGTTGCTGCGGTGGCTTTGTTGGCGGGATGGGTGCCGGCCATGCTCATATCCAGGTACAAGCCGATCGATGTGGTCAAAGGAAGCTTTGCTGCTCCCGGTAAGATGCGCTTGGGAAAAGCCTTTATCTGTATCCAGAATGTGGTCACCATTGCTACGTTGTGTATAGCATTGGCGATGTTTGTCCAGTTCCGGTATTTGTTGGCCCGGGATACAGGGTACGAGCGGACGGGGATTCTTGCCGTTGAGGGGGCACAACGGGATGCAGATTATTTGGAGGATGAACTGCTCCAATTGCCTTTTGTGGAACAAGTGGGTTGGGTGCAATATTCTCCCGCTCACTCCAACAGGTGCGGTATGGGCGTTTCCTATCAAGGAGAAAAGCTTCAGCTGGAACTGATGTACGGGGATTCCGCTGCTTTTCGGATGCTGGGTTTCCGGGTCAGGAGCATCCATACGCAGCAGCTCGAAGGGCAGGATGGGTCCTTGTGGCTCACCGAAGGTGCAATGAAAGGGATGGGCCTGGATTATTCGGCGGACCATGTGGTGCTTTCCGGTGTTTCCTATCCCATTTGTGGGATCATACAAGATATCCAGAAAGGAGGACGCAGTTTGGAAGATTGTGCCTCTTCCAACCTGGTCTGGTGGAACAAAACGCACCAACCGGGGGATGACCTGGCTTATTTGAGGAGTCTTGTTGTGAAGGTCTCCGGCAGTGAACAGGAAGCGACAGCCGCCTTGCAGCATTTTTACGACCAACGTCTTTCTCAGCACAACATGAACATCAGCAGCCTTCAGTCAATTTATCGGGGATATTTCTCGGAAGAGGAGAACAACCTGAAACTCATCACGCTTTTTACCCTGCTGGTGATGATGCTGACCGCTATGGCTCTGTTGGCAATGAGTACCTACTATACCCGCCAGCAGGCCCGCAACTGGTCCATCCGAAAAGTATTCGGATGCAGCCGAAAAGAGGTTTTCTGGAGCATGTCCTGGGGATTTCTCAAGGTGGTAGCCGTAGCGGCCCTTATTGCTGTTCCGGTCGGATACCTTGTTGTGCAACAATGGCTCAGCGGTTATGTGTACCGGATCAATAATGCCTGGTGGATCTATGGGGCGGCCATCGTGCTGATCGCTCTGGTTGCAATCCTTTCGGTCAGTTACCAGACCCTGCAGCTAATGAACACCAACCCGATCCGGGAACTCAAACGTGATTGATGTCCGGATGGGGTTCCTGTTTCAGCGCTTCCACATAGTTGCTGATGCGACGCAATTCGCGCGGTATGCGGATGGATTGCGGGCAGTGGGGGGTACATTTGCCACAACCGATGCAATGGTCCGCCTGACGGAGTTTGGGGACACTACGGTCATATCCGATCAGAAAGGCCCGACGGGCTTCCTTGTAGTTGGGATCCTGGGAGGATTCGGAAACATACCCTTCATTGATGCACTTGTTGTAATGTGAGAAGATGCCGGGAATGTCCAGGCCGTAAGGACAAGGCATGCAGTATTGGCAGGTAGTACAGGGAACCGAGGGGGATTGGACAAAGATTTTAGCCGTTTTTTCCAGCAGGTCCAATTCGGTTTGTGTACAAGGCTCCAGCGGAGAGTAGGTGCGGATGTTGTCCTGAAGGTGTTCCAGGTAGGTCATGCCGCTCAGCACGGTGAGTACCCTGGGGAAAGAGCCGGCAAAGCGGAAGGCCCAGGAGGCAATGCTGCTTTGGGGACGCTGGGTCTGCAATGCTTCGTTCAGGTGCTGGGTGAGGGAGGCCAGACGACCACCGAGCAGGGGTTCCATGATGACTACCGGAATGCCGCGTTTGTCAAGTTCCGCATAGAGGTATTCGGCGTTGAAGTTGGCCCCGGAAGCATGCCGGTAATCGACATAATTCATCTGAATCTGCACAAAATCCCAGTGGTATTTGTCGTGGAGTGAGAGCATGTAGTCAAAGACCTTGATGTCTCCATGGTAGGAGAAGCCCAGGTGACGGATGTTCCCGTTTTCCCGCTCCTTGATCAGAAAATCAATGAGTCCGTTATCGAAGAAACGTTGGTTGACAAAGGGGATGCCGTTTCCTCCGCCGAGGTTATGCAGCAGGTAATAGTCAAAATAATCGGTTTTCAGGTATTTCTGAGAGTCCCGGTACATCTGTACGGAAGCCTGATACAATTCCTTGCCTTGCATGCCGCTACGGGCAAAGCTTTGGTTGGACATCTTGGTGGCCAGCAGATAGGATTCTCGGGGATGACGCGATAAGGCGATTCCTGTGGCAGTTTCTGACATTCCGCGGCCATAAGGCGGTGCGGTATCGAAGTAATTGACCCCATGGGCCAAGGCATAATCCACCAAACTGTTGACGGTCTCCTGATCAATGATTTCTCCGTCTCCGTCCGGAGCGGGGATCATGGGCCAGCGCATACAGCCATAACCCAATAACGAGACTTTGTCCCCACTGGTGGGGTGATTGCGGTAGGTCATCTGATCCACCGGAACTTCCCGGTCAGTACCGGGATCGGTCGTTTTCTGCTGTTGGGGACGACATCCGGCAATAGCCCCTAAAGAGAGCGCGGTACCGGCTCCGATGCGTTTGAGAAATTCCCGACGATTGACGTGATGAAGTTGTTTCATAAACTACGGTTTTAGGGGTTAGATGGTACGGTGTTGTTGGTGGCCTTCTACGTAGATGGCACTGAACGGACGGGCCGGGCAGAGGTTTTCACAAGCTCCGCAACCTATGCAACGTTCGGTGTTGATGCTGGGAGTCCGGATGGATTTGGGATCATTGGGATCCGAGGGGACCATGGTGATGGCTCCACTGGGGCAACGGCGGGCACAATTGCCGCACCAGGTGCCTTCTGTCAAGGGAAGGCAGTTTTCTTTGATCCATACGGCGTGGCCGATCTGGATGGCTGATTTTTCAGCGCGGTCAATGCGCCGGATGGCTCCGGTCGGGCAGACTTCTGAACATCGGGTACATTCCGGCCGGCAGTAGCCCCGTTCATAGGAACATTCGGGCTGCATCAGGGTCTCCAGGTCACCGGACGGGCGGAGAACGCCGTTCGGGCATACGGAAACACACAGCTGGCAACCGGTACAATGTTGTCGCAGGTGTCGGAGACTTTGTGCTCCCGCAGGGACAATCGGGGTCTTGCGCTCCGGTATTTCTTTGTCCAGGATGACGGCAAGTCCGCCGTCCACCTTGTCGGATTGGGCTTTCAATACTGCCGTTGTGGACAGGGTCGCTGCTGTGGCCAAAAAGCGGCGGCGGGACCCGTCAGCAGCTTGGGATTTGGCAGGGGCTTGGGACCCGGTAGCTGGCTGCGAGGCCTTTGTCCGCCGTTGGTAGCGGATGGCGTCGTGGCGGCAGGTGTCCAGGCAGTCCAGGCAGACCACGCATCGGCTGTAGTCGATGCTATGGTGCTCGCTGTCAATGCAGGAGGCTTTGCAGTTGCGGCTGCAAAGACCGCAATCCTTGCATTTTTCAGGATCAATGACCGGTTTCAGCAACGAGAAGCGGGCGAAGAAGCCCAGGAAGGTGCCCACCGGGCAGAGGGTGTTGCAGTAGGTGCGTCCGTTTCTCCAGGCCAGGATACCCAGCGCGATGAAGGTGACTGCCGCAATGCAGAAGGTCGGAATGCTCCTGATCCATACATCTACCGAGTAGAAGGCGTAACTGTCCCAGCGCTCGGCAAAATAGGCCAGCAGGTTGTTGCCCCATTGGTAGAGCGGGGCAAACAGGTTCTGTGCGATGCGTCCGTAGGCGCTGTACGGAGCGAGCAGGGCGGTCAGCGAGCCGGCTCCGGCAATCAATGCGATGACAAATACCGCCAGCAGGGTGTAGCGCAGGATCTTCTTGGCCGGTGAATAGGTATAGCGGAATTTCTTGCTGCGGCGTCCCATCCAGGCAAAGACATCCTGCAGGATGCCGAGCGGACAGATGACCGAGCAGTAGATGCGTCCGAACAGCAGGGTCACCACCAGCAGTCCGGCCACCACGCCAAAATTCAGGGCCAGAACGGCCGGTAAAAACTGGATGCGCGCCATCCAGCCCAGCCAGGCGTGGAGGGTTCCGGTAAAGTCAAGAAACAAGAGGGTGACAAGCAGCAGGCTGATGGTCGCCAGGGTTACCCGTAATTTGCGCAAGAGGGAGTAGGTAGGAGTCATAAGGACCTGTTTTGATGATTGACAAAGTTACTATTAATCCGTGCAAATGGAAAAACTAATTGTAATTTTGTGGATAAATCGTTCTGACTATGCAAAAAATCAAAGCTCCTGTACGGATGTTGCTGATGGCAGTCTGCATCGCTGTATCCGGTTTGGCCTGTGTGCAAGCGCAGCCGTTGATTCCCCAACCCAAAGAAATGACCCGGGAGGCGGGTAGAGAACTGCGCATCCGGAAAGTGGTGCAGCAGGTGGATACCACCCTCAAGACCGGTTATCGGTTGTGGACCAAGGGCCGGACGGTCTGTCTGAGTGCCGCTACGCCGCAGGAGCTGGTACATGCCAAGGCAACCCTGGCCCAGTTGACCGGGGTGGGACCGGATGAATTCCTGATGGAGGACTGCTTCATCGGTCGGAAAATGCCCCGGGTAACGGTCCGGGACTGGCCCGCTTTCCCGATCCGGGGATTCATGCACGATACCGGCCGGAATTTCCGGGAAGTGGAGCAGATCAAGCAGGAGCTGGACTTGCTTGCTTATTACAAACTGAATGTCTTTCACTGGCACCTGACGGACCATCCGGCCTGGCGGATCGAGTGCCGGGCCTATCCCCAACTGAACGATCCGAAGCACCAGCGTCAGGGACGCGATCAAGGTCGTTTCTATACCTATGATCAGATTCGCGAGGTCATTGCTTATGCTGCCCGGCGGGGCATTACCGTGATTCCAGAAATCGATATGCCGGGCCATAGCCAGTATTTTGACCGGGCCTTCGGTTTCGGAATGGCGACTCCAGAGGGCATGAAGGTGCTGGAAGCCTGTCTGAAGGAGTTTTTTGAAGAAATACCGGCCGAGGATTGTCCTTATATCCACATCGGCTCCGATGAAGTCCATATCGAAAATCCTGGTCAGTTCATGGCCTTTTGTGAAAACTTGTTGCAGGAACATGGGAGGACGCCTCTGGCCTGGTACCCGGGGTTGCCCTCTTCGGAGCAGACCATTTCGCAGATATGGTCGGATGAAGGCAGACGGGCTTCCGGCAAAGGCTTTCCCCGCCGGTATGTGGACTCGTACATGGGGTACCTGAACCTGGGCAATCCTTTGGTCAATACGGCAGGTTTTCTGTTGCACCAGACCGCTGCTGTACCGGAGTACGACGGCAAGGCAATGGGTGCTATCCTCTGTTTGTGGAACGATGTCCGGGTTGATGACAAAAGCAAGACCTTCCCTCACAACGGAATGCCCGAGGGACTGTTGGCTTTTGCCCAAAGCAGTTGGGGTGGAGGACAGGGGTATGGTCACGACGATCCTTCGCTTTATCCGGCACCCGGGACTCCGGCATACGACGCCCTGACAGCCTTT
>CALCYB010000041.1 GCA_937906485.1 uncultured Rikenellaceae bacterium | reverse complement strand
CACCACCTCCCCCTCCGGAAACGGCGGCTTCGGTTACGATCCGGTCTTCCGTCCCGAAGGTCATTCTTTGAATTTCTCCGAACTCACCCCCGAAGAAAAGAACCGGATGTCCCACCGGGGCAATGCGCTCCGCGCCATGCACCAATGGCTCTCCCAACATTAGCGTCCCCAGATGATTGTTCTGCACACCACCAAGTATGGAGAATCCAGCCTGATCGTCCACGTTTACAGCCCTGAACATGGACGCACCGGCCTTTTGCTCCGCGGTGCAGCCCGGTCCCGTTCCTCCCGCAACAACCTGCGGCTGCTGCATCCGCTCAGCATCCTGGATGTCACCCTGGTCTCCGGCAGAAGACAAAGTGACCTGCTGCCGGTCAAGGAATTCAACCAGCAAGAACCGCTGACTAACCTGCGCACGGACCTGCGAAAAAGCTCCATCTGCCTGTTCTTGGGGGAATTGCTCTACCGCACGCTAAGGGAATCCTCCCCGGATCCGGAACTCTACCGTTTCCTGACCTCTGCCATCCGCCTGCTGGACTCCCTCCGGGAATCGTCCTGTTCCAATTTCCACTTGTGGTTCCTGGTCGGTTTTGCTTCCCACCTGGGTTTCCGACCCCAGAACGACCGCACAGAACAACGGTCTGCATTCAACATCCCCGGAGCCCGGTTTGAAACCCCGCCCGTGCGGACAGACGAACACTGGTTTTCCCCGTCCTGTTCCCAACTGTTGATGGAAATGATGCAGGAAAACACCGAAAAAACACTGCTTCGCCCCCTCAACAGCGAAAAACGGAACGATTTTTGCCGATGTATGTTACGCTATTTACGTTTCCACCTGGACTTGGATTTTGACATCAAATCACTGGACATTTTACACCAAGTACTGCACACATGAAACTATTGAACCGGATTCTGCTCACTTATTTCGCACCCCTGCTCCGTCAACTTGAAGCAGGCAGCAAAGATAGTACTGCATCCCAACGCAACACCTTCCGGATGCTGATGCAACACGTCGATCAGACCCAGTTTGCCCAGCAGCACCGACTTTCGCGGGCTACTTCCTACGAGGCCTTCCGCAGACAAGTCCCTGTCCGGGAATACGACGACCTGCAGCCCTATATTGAACGGATCCGACAAGGCGAAAAATACGTCCTGTGGGATGAAGATGTGCGTTGGTTCGCCAAATCCAGCGGAACCAGCTCTGACAAAAGCAAATACATCCCCATCACGCCCCACAACCTCAAGCATTGCCACTACCGCGGATTCCAGTTGATGATGGCCAGCTACCTGGACCGTCATCCCGATAGCGGTATCATGACGGGAAAAGCCTTGACCCTGGGCGGCAGTGTCGCTCCGGACAGGATGACCAACGGCCAGGCCGGGACTGCTTTTACCGGAGACCTGTCCGCCATCCTGCTGAAAAACTCCCCCAAGATTGTGGAATGGGTACGGACCCCCGCTAAAAATACCGCACTGATTGCCGGCTTTGACGAAAAGGTGGAACGCATCTGCAAGGAATGTTCCAAAGAGAATGTCACCAACTTCTCCGGTGTTCCTTCCTGGAACCTGCTGCTGCTCCAACGCATTGTCGAATACAACCACAAACAGCACCTGCTGGAGGTTTGGCCCAACCTT
>CALCYB010000040.1 GCA_937906485.1 uncultured Rikenellaceae bacterium | reverse complement strand
GGGAGGTTGAGCTGGAACTTGACTCCCATCTGATGAAGCCGGTCGTAGTCCTTGTCTTCCATATAGCGATAGCGCTCGGGATGGGCCAGCACAGGATAGTATCCTTTGGCCTTGATTTCTTCCAAGGTATGGACGAGTCCTGCCGGAGCATTGTAATAGGAAGTCTCCACCAACAGATGATTCCAATCTTTACCGATAGGCAGCAAGTCTCCCGCCTTTAACCGCTCATCAAAGAGCGGATCCAACATGTACTCTGCAGCTAAGTGTAATTGAATCTGTCCTTGATAAGCCATCTTCAGCTCCTCATACCTGGACTGCAATTTATGAGTGGTATTGGGTATATCCTCCATCACATGGGGAGTAAGCCATACTTGACTGATCCCCAACTCTTCGTAGTAGGCCAATACCGCCAACGCATCCTCCATCGTCCGGATTCCATCATCCACTCCGGGCAGGACATGGCAATGATAATCGGTGAAACCCTGGAAAATACCACTTTCCAATAAGGATTGTTTTCTACGAAAAGGCCACATAGGAATAGAAATACCCGGGACTAGTCTTCTTTGTTATTTTTATCGGTATTATGGTAGCCGTAGCGATAGCCATACCGGTATCCGTAACGATAACCATAGCGATATCCGTAACGCCCACCGTAACGTCCGCTTTGGAAATCTTCGGTGCCATTGAGGATGTACGACATGTTCTTGTAACGTTTTTCCTTGTACAAGGACTCCAATTCCGGCAACATGCTCTTGTCCAACAAGCCAGCTCTCACCACGAAGATGGTCCGGTCCACATATTTTTCTACAATCTGCGTATCGGCAACGATATCAATCGGAGGGCAGTCCAGCAGGATGTAATCGTATTGCTGTTTCATCGCCTCCATTAATTCCCCGAAACGATCGTCGTACAACAACTCGGTCGGGTTAGGAGGAATGGTTCCTACCGGCAGGACATGCAGGTTCTTGTGTTGTGCTGCTTGAACAATGATGTCATTTAAGTTGTCGCATTTCTTACCCAGGTAGTCTGCCATTCCGACTTTCGGACTGCCCACAAATTGAGACAATGATCCGTGACGCATATCCCCATCAATGGCCAACACCCGTTCCCCTTTGATGGCAATGGAAATCGCCGTGTTGAAGGTCAGGAACGACTTACCGGATCCGGGATTGAACGAGGTGATCAGGAAGGTATTGCAACCCTTTTCGCCTTTGCTCATAAAGGCCAGGTTGGTACGCAACACCCGGAAAGCTTCATTGATGACATTCCGGTCACCTTCTTTCACCACAATACGGGTCTTCTGTTCCGGAACGCGGTGCCAGGGCAGGTGCAGACGGTCGCGGAACGATTTCTTCTCGTCACTGGGCAATTGCGGGATCTCACCCAGGAACGGCATCGTAATGGCCTGCATATCCTTCTTACTATGAATCTTGGTATCCGATACCATTTGGATATAGATGATTACCAGTGGAATACCGGCTCCCAGTACCAAGGCCAGCAACAGGATCATCATGCTGTTGGGAGCCACCGGGTTGTTGCTGCCCATCGGAGGGGTCACCACGCGTGTATTGTATGCCGTAAAGGCTTGGCCCAACTCATTCTCTTCGCGTTTTTGCAACAAGAACAGGTACAAGGATTCTTTAATCTTCTGTTGACGCTCTACCGACAACAGGTATTTGGCTTGGGTCGGGCTGGAAGCGATCTTCCCGGTGGTTTCCAGTTCCGTAGCCTCCAGGCTGCTGAGCTGGGTCTCCAAAGCCACAATGACGTTTTCTACCGACACCAGGATGGTCGAACGCATAGCTGCCAGAGAATTGTCCATGCTCACCACCAACGGGTTCTGAGCCGAACTGTTGGCCACCAGGTTGTTGCGTTGAATCTGCATGCTGTTGTATTCGGCAATCTGGCGTTCCAGATTCCCCGCATCCACGCCCGTATTGGCCGGGATCAGGTCTCCTGCACCCATCCCCGATACCAGGTAGTTCTTGATGTAACGGGCCATGGCAATCTGGGTATGCAATTCCAATATCTGACCTTGAACCTTATCCGAACGATCCAGGTACATCTGTGCAGCCGTCTGCAGGTCCGGCAGCAAGTTTTCGCTCTTGTAGGTGGAGATATCCTCATCCACTTCGCCCAGGTCCCGTTCAATCACCGCCAGACGGTCATCAATGAACATCGAAGTACTCACCGCAATCTGGTTCTTGTCCCGTACCCAGTCTTCGTTATACACGGCAATCAGGGTATTGAGCACATCTTCCGCCCGTTGGATGGACGCATCTTCAATGCTCAAGTTGATGGCCGTAGATTGTTTGCTGGTCAAAGCCGCTTTGATACGCGCATTGTACCCGGCAGCTGTACCATGCAGGCTACCTTTGGTAAAATAGATATCCTTTGTCCAATCCTTCTTATAATAGGCAGTCGGACGAACAATGACCCGTCCTACCGGAGTCGACAACGTATCGGAAAACTTTCCTTTTACTGCCTGCTTGCTTTCTTGCTCTTCACCTCCGAAGTTCCAGACAAACTCATCCAGCGAAAGAGCTCCATCTTCCGCAAAATGCAGGGTAAAACGCGCTGACTGGTTATCCAGCACATCCAGCAATTGTACCTTGACCGGAAGGCTGGTGCCATAAAGCACATCCTTGCGGGTCAGGAATCCGTCGATATAATAATTCTTATTGAGCTCCAGACGACGCACCACTTCCCAGGTGGTTGCCGGAGAGGTGAAGGATACAATCTCGTTATCTACATTCACATTGGTAGTCATGAAACCCAGATCCGCCAAGCCTTCCATGGCTCCACCAATGGAGCCACCTTTCTTATCATCCTTGATTACCACTGTGGCCCGACGCGAATAGGTCTTTGGCGTGGTCTTGACATACAGCACCGCAATGCAGGCAGCAATCAGTACCGAGATGACAAACCACCACCAGTGCGAGATACAACGGTCAATCAGTTCCTTGATGTTCAAGGTATCGTCTTCCACGAAATTGTTCAAGTTGTTATTTTGTGTAGTTTCCATATCGATTATTCTTTTCTATTTTACCACAAACAAGGCCAGAATCGTTGAGAGCAAGGAGGCAATGGATACCCAGAACGAAGCGGACAGGATATTGTTCCCGTTCACCGTCGATTGACGGGCACGCATCTGGTTGGGCTGTATGTAGATCACATCATTCTGCTGCAGGTAATACACCGGCGAACTGTACACATCCATGGCGCTGTTCAGGTTCACCTGATAGTAGGTCAAGGCCTTGTCCTCTTCCCGGATGACGTATACACTGGAGCGTTCTCCAAAGATGGTCAAGTCTCCGGCTTTGGCAATAGCATCCAGAATCGTGAACTTGTCCCG
>CALCYB010000039.1 GCA_937906485.1 uncultured Rikenellaceae bacterium | reverse complement strand
AACGACGACCTGAACACCCCCATCGTCATCAGCCACCTGTTCGACGCCTGCCGCATCATCAACACTGTCCTCGACAAGAAAGCCACCCTCACAGCCGAAGATTTGGACGAGCTGAACGAAGAACTGACCGACAACGAGGAACTGCTTGAAACCGGGCAGACCGGCAAATTCGACCGGCTGTTGCGCGAAGGCGAAAAGAAATACAAGATATCCGGAATGTTCAAGGAATGGTTCCTGGATTATGCATCCTATGTCATTCTGGATCGTGCCGTCCCCCATATCTCGGATGGTCTCAAACCGGTACAACGACGGATCCTGCATGCCATGAAGAAATGCGATGACGGCCGCTACAACAAAGTGGCCAACATCGTCGGATCCACCATGCAATACCACCCGCACGGGGATGCCTCCATCAAAGACGCGTTGGTCCAGCTCGGACAGAAAGATCTGCTGATCGACTGCCAAGGGAACTGGGGAAACATCCTCACAGGAGATGACGCAGCCGCGGCCCGTTACATCGAAGCCCGCCTCTCCAAGTTCGCCAACGAAGTGGTGTTCAATCCCAAGACAACCGAATGGATGAGCTCCTACGATGGCCGGAACGAAGAACCGGTCAGCCTGCCCATCAAATTTCCCTTGCTGCTTGCACAAGGCACAGAAGGGATTGCCGTCGGTCTGGCTTCCAAAATCCTGCCGCATAACTTCAACGAACTCATTGATGCCTCCATCGCCTACCTGCGCGGTGAACCTTTTGAATTGTATCCGGACTTTCCGACCGGCGGATTGGCGGATGTCTCCCGTTACAACCGGGGCTGCCGGGGCGGCCAGGTCCGCGTCCGCTCACGCATCGTCAAGGCAGACAAACGTACCCTGGTCATTACCGAAATCCCGTTCGGAAAGACCACCCCGATCATCATTGAATCCATCATCAAGGCCAGCGAAAAAGGAAAAATCAAAATCCGCCGCATTGACGACAACACGGCCGAACATGCGGAAATCTCCATCTCGCTTCCGAACGATGTATCGCCGGACAAGACCATTGATGCCCTCTATGCCTGCACCGACTGTGAAGTTTCCATTTCGCCCAACGCCTGCGTGATCATGGACAAAAAGCCGCACTTTATCGGAGTGGATGAAATTCTCAAATACAGCACGGATCTGACCCTCAACCTGCTCAAACGTGAACTGGAAATCCGGCTGGAAGAACTGGAAGCCTCCTGGCACTACTACTCCCTGGAAAGGCTGTTCTTTGAGAACAAGGTGTACCGGCTGCTGGAAAACGATGCCAAAGACTGGGAAGCCCAACTGGCGAGTGTCCTGCAGAAAATGCTGGAATTCCAACCGCTTCTGCGCCAGACCATTACCGATGAAGACATCCGTAAACTGGTGGAAAAACCGGTCCGGAAGATTTCACGTTTCGATGTCAAGGCCGTAACGGACAAGATTCTGGCCATTGAAAAGGAAGAAGAGGAAATCCGTGCCCACCTGGCCAATCTGGTCGGCTACACCATTGCCCACTTTGAGAACCTGCGCAAAAAATACGGGGACCGTTATCCCCGCCGCACCGAACTGGTCTCCTTTGAAAATATCGAACTGACCAAAGTTGTGGCCGCCAATGCCAAACTCTATGTCAATCGGGCTGACGGCTTTATCGGCACCTCCCCCAAAAAAATCGAAAACGCAGAGTTCGTCTGCGATTGTGCCGACATCGATGACATCATCGTCTTCCTCAAAGACGGCCGGTACATCGTCAAACGCATCGGAGAAAAAGTATTTGTTGACAAGAACATCATCCATGTCGGTGTTTTCAACCGCACGGATACGCGCACCGTTTACAACGTCATCTACCGGGATGGCAAAAACGGCACTTATTTTGCCAAACGTTGTGCCATCACCGGTGTTACCCGCGACAAATGGTACAACCTCACCAAGGGAACAGAACACTCGACCATCCACTGGTTCTCGGCCAACCCCAATGGAGAAGCCGAATTGCTGAAAATCTACCTGCGCCCCCGACCGAAACTCAAAAAAACCAGTCTGGAGTTCAATTTCGCCGATCTGGCCATTAAAAACCGGGGTTCAATGGGGAACATTGTCAGCAAAAACCCGATTCAGAAGATCAACCTCAAATCCGCAGGAATCTCGACCATCGGCGGCAAACCGCTGTGGTTTGACTGGGACGTACTGCGCCTGAACGAAGATGGCCGTGGTGAACTGCTGGGAGAAATCACCGGGCAGGAACACATTTTTGTCCTCTGCCAGGAAGGTACCTTCTATACCACAACCACCGACTTGAGCAGCCGGTACCAAGGAGAAATCCTCAAGATCGCCATTTTTGATCCCGAAAAAGTCTATACGGCACTCTACTGGGATGACGAGGCCGAATGTTACTACCTGAAACGCTTTTCCGGAGAAATCTCGGACAATCAAGTCCAATATTTCATCCCGGAAACCAAGGGCGCACGCCTGGTAGCCCTCTCCGAGGACCCGTACCCGCAAGTGGAAGTGCAATATGTCCAAAACGGACGCAAGCCCAAAGAAAACGACTGCATTGATGTCGAGGCGTTCATTGCCGTCAAAGGCTACAAAGCCAAGGGCAAACGTGTCACCACCCATCCGGTCGAAGCGATCCGTTTCATTGAACCGCTGCAGAAGGAAGAACCGGCACCCGAAACCCCTGAACCCGAAACCCCTGAACCCGAAACAGACAACTTCCAACCGGAGGAAGATTTTCAACCGGGAGAAGTCATTGACCTGACCTTGTTCTAAACCTTAATTGAACACTACACCGCATGATTATCTCACTGATCGGTTTTATGGCCGCCGGAAAAACCACGATGGGCAGCCAGCTGGCCCAGTCCCTGCGTTGTGAATTCCTGGACCTGGACCAATACATCGAAGAAAAAGAAGGCAAGGCCATTGCCGAAATTTTTGCAGAAAACTCCGAAGCCCATTTCCGGAAACTGGAAGAGCAGTACCTGGAGGACATCCTGGAAGCGCACATCGCGGACCATCCGGAAACCCTGGAAGACCTGCCTCCCCGCAATCAGGATAGCAGTGCGCAGGACGGTATGCTGCCGGAACGCAGCTGTACCCTGGTCATCTCCGTCGGGGGAGGATGCGTCATGAGTGAACTCTGTTCCGAACTGCTGGACCGCTTCACCTACTGCATCTACCTGGAAAGCGATTTCCACACGTTGTTTGCCCGGCTCAACCAGAGCGAAGAATTGGGCAAACGTCCGTTGGCCAGCGAAGCTGCCAACAGCTCAAAGATGAAGGAGCACCTGGAAAAAATATTCCGGCAACGCGAACCGCATTACCGGAAACTGGCACGAAAGACCATCCGCTTCTGACCCTCGGAAGCCATTCCTGGCGGCCCCGAGTCTGAGCAGAACTAGAAGAGGTCTTCTCTTTTCTTGATATCCTTGACCATCAACTGGATATTGGCAATCCCGCGATAGTAGTTCTCTGCAATGGAGTAGCAGATATCCACCGGATTACCGCCTTGCAGGTGGTCAAAATATTCCGAACGGTTGAACGCAATGGCTGAAATGTAACGGTAAGGTTCGTCTTCCTGGATCAGTTCCAGTTTCATGTGACCGTTGTCCGCTCCGACCAAGCGTCCATTACCATTGTCATACACGTTGGAGGTTTCGAAGACCGGAGAAGCATTGCCCGGCCCAAAAGGCTGGAACTGCTTCAGAATCCGGAAAAACTTCGGCGTAATCTGCTTGAAATCCAACTGGGCATCAATGGTTACCAGCGGAGTAAGTTGCTCCTCAGTAATCTTGGAGGCCACAAAAGACTCAAAACGTTCGCAGAACTTGGGCAGATTTTCCAAACGCAACGTCAACCCGGCAGCATACATGTGCCCACCAAAATTTTCCAGCAGGTCGGAGCAGCTTTCAATCGCATCGTAGAGGTCAAAACCAGGAATACTCCGGGCAGAACCGGTAATGAACCCGTTGGACTGGGTCAACACAATGGTCGGACGGTAATAAGTTTCCACCAGTCGCGAGGCCACAATACCTACCACCCCTTTGTGCCAGACCGGGTTAAAGACAATCGTGGACTTCTTTGTGGCAAATCCTGGAGAATTCTTGACCATCTGCACCGCTTCGAAAGTGATCTCACGGTCGATATTCTTACGATCGTTGTTGTGGGTATTGATGGTGTTGCCAATGTGTTTGGCATCCTCGTCGTTGCGGCAAATCAGCAGATCCACTGCGGTACGACCGGATTGCATACGGCCAGCCGCATTGATTCTGGGTCCGATCTTGAAGACAATATCATCAATGGTGATGCGGTGTTTTTCCAGACCGGACAGTTTGATGATGGATAGCAATCCCTTTCTCGGACTTTCATTCAAACGCTCCAGCCCATAATACGCCAATATCCGGTTTTCTCCGGTGACCGATACCAGG
>CALCYB010000038.1 GCA_937906485.1 uncultured Rikenellaceae bacterium | reverse complement strand
CGAACATGGCAAAGGAGGAAGCAAAGGGGGTCAGGCCGGAAGCGGCCAGACCTGCTGCCACACACATCATGTCAGCTTCTGCAATACCGCAGTTGAAGTGACGGTCGGGATAAGCCTTGCCGAACATACCGGTCTTGGTGGAGCCTGCCAGGTCAGCATCCAGAACCACGATGTCGTCGTGCTCCTTGCCCAGTTCTACGAGGGCCTTGCCGTAGCCTTCACGGGTGGCCATTTTCTTTACATCTGCCATCTTACATGCCCTCCAGTTCGTTCAGTTTCTTGTTCAATTCTGCCATTGCCTGCTCGTACTGGGCATCGTTGGGAGCCACACCGTGCCAGCCGGCATTGTTTTCCATGAAGGAAACATCCTTGCCCTTGACGGTGGTCATGATGATGGCGCTGGGCTTGCCGGTAACGGTCTTGGCTGAGGTCTTGGACACCATCCCGTATGAGATACTGACGAGTGTGTCCAATCGGGTAAAGCGAGTTTATTATCAAGATTAAAAAAAGGTAGATATGAGAAAAGCAATCATTTCCTTATGGGTTGTCTTGATGGGCGTCCTGGGTGTGTCGGCGCAAAGCAGCAAGTCTGTTTCCATCTTGGGCGATTCTTATTCCACTTTTCAAGGCTATGTCCAGCCGGAAACGAACGTGGTGTGGTATTGGGACAATCCCGATGCTCAGAATACGGATGTCCATTCGGTACGGGAAACCTGGTGGCATCAGTTCATTTTGAAGAATGGTTATCGCTTGTGTCTGAATAATTCCTTCTCGGTCTCACCCGTTTGTAACTCAGGATATAAACGGGGAAACCCGGATTTTGCGGATTATACCGACCGTTCGTTTGTTACCCGTATGACCAACTTGGGCTGTCCCGACATCATCTTCATTTTCGGAGGTACGAACGATGCGTGGGCCGGCTCGCCGATTGGTGAATACAAATACGGAGGATGGACAAAGGAAGACCTCTTCTCTTTCCGTCCTGCCATGGCGAAGATGTTGGATTTCATGATCAACCGTTATCCGAATGTGGAAATCTATTTTATTCTCAACGATGGCTTGCAGGAGGAAATCAACGAGTCGGTGAAAACCATCTGCGGACATTATCAGGTACCTTGCATTGTGTTGGACGGTATTGACAAAATCAATGGTC
>CALCYB010000037.1 GCA_937906485.1 uncultured Rikenellaceae bacterium | reverse complement strand
TTTGAATTCTTTTTCGAGGTTTCTTTCTTTGAGTTTTCTGCGATGCGGGATGGGGTCGAGTCCGTATTTTTCGAAGGTTTTCTGTTCGTTCTGTTCTTCGCTGATGACGACTGCCATTTCGGTTTCGGTCATCCATTTGAGTTTGCGGGAGAGTTCGAGTTCTTCCTGTTCGGATTCGCAGGTTTCGAGGTTGTGCCGGAGGGCGGTTATGTGTTCGTCCCAGTATTTTCTGACGAGGTTGTGCATTTTGACGGCAGTTACTTTGTCAAGGCAGACGAACATTGCTTTGCCGGTTGTCCAGATTTGGGTGTAGTGTTCGACGAAGTCTTTGGCTATGGTGTTGAGGCGTTTTTTGCTTGTCAGGAGGTGGTATTCGCGTTTCAGGTCGCGTTCGAGGCGGGCTCGCTCTTTTTCGTCGAGGTCGTTTTGTTCGATTGCGTCCAGGAGTTCGTTGGTGATTTCCGGGTTTTGGATACCGAGTTTGTCGGCTCTGTTTTCGTAGTAGAGAGGTACTGTTGCGCCGTCTTCAACTGCCCGTTTGAAGTCGTAGACGGAGACGTAGTCGCCGAAGGTTCGTTTGGTGATTTCGTCGTAGGTCAGAAGCGGAGTTCCGGTAAATCCGATTTTGGCGGCGGTCGGCAGGATGTTTGCCATGTTTTCGGCAAGGAGTCCGTTCTGGGTTCGGTGTGCTTCGTCGGATATGATGATGATGTCGTGGTCAGGGATGATTGGGGGGATGTTTGGGTTGTGGAATTTTTGGATGAGGGTGAATATGTAGGATGTGTTTGTTTTGAGGAGTTCGATTAAGGCTTCTCCATGTGGCGGGTTTACGGTTTCTAGGGAGACTCCGGATAGGCAGCCGCAGTTTTCGTATGTGTCTCCTATCTGGCGGTTGAGTTCTTCTCTGTCGGTGACGATGACGAAGGTGGGGCTTCCTTTGAGTTTTCGTCTGATTTTTTCGGAGAAGAATATCATGGAGTAGCTTTTGCCGCTGCCCTGAGTATGCCAGAACACGCCCAGCTTGCCGTTGTTCAGCTTTCGTGCCTCGTATGCCTTGACTGCCTCGTTCACGCCGAGGTACTGGTGGTTTCGGGCGAGGATCTTTGCCGTGTGCCCACCGGAATGGTCAAAGAGGATGAAATTTTCCAACAAATCAAGGAAGTTTTCCTTTTTGCAAATGCCCCGCAGCATGGTTTCCAGCGCCACGCTGCCCTGCTCCTGCTCAGACAGACGCTTCCACTCATGGAAGAACTCATACTTACTGCCCAGAGTACCCACCTTGGCCTCGCTGCCGTTGGAGAGCATCAGGAAGGCATTGTAGTAGAACAGATGGGGAATGGTGTCCAGATAGTCGGTGTAGTTGCAGGTGTAGGCATCCTGCACATCCACATTGTGGTTCTTCAGTTCCACAAACAGCAGAGGAATACCGTTGACAAAACCGACGATATCCGCCCGGCGGCGGTACAGTTCACCGTGGATCTTCAGTTCCTTGATGGCCAAGAAGTGATTGTTCAGAGGATCGGCAAAGTCAAAGACCTGCACCCGCTCCTGCTCGGTTTTGCCGTTGGGTTTCTTCACCATAACCGGGATTCCTTCCCGGAGATAGCCATACTTCTCCTCATTGATCTGCATCAAGGAGGCA
>CALCYB010000036.1 GCA_937906485.1 uncultured Rikenellaceae bacterium | reverse complement strand
CTCCCTCTACACCTCCGGGACTGTTGTGGACGCCCGGACGATGCTTCCCCAAAAGCAGATCACCATCCTCATGCATTCGGACCTATCGGACTCGGCCGTCTTCAAGCTCATGCCTCGTGCAGCCGCCAAGACCGATGCCTGGGGCTTCTTTACGGTGCGCAACATGGCCCCCGGCAACTACCGGGTGTATGCCCTGGAGGACTTGAACAACAACAACCTGTACGATCCCAATGGCAACGAACGGATTGCTTTCCTGGACTCCTTGCTGATTCCGGGACACATCATGAGTACCGACAGTCTTGAACTGCAGTCCTTTGACGTCAAAGACACAGTCAACTGCCTGGCCCGACGCAGTGATTTCCAAATGTACCTGTTCAAGGAAACCCCCACGCGCCAAGTCATCAAATCCTCCGAACGGATAGCCGACCGGATGTTCTTTATCTCCTTTACCGCTCCCTATCCCCAAGTGGATACCGTGATGATTCCCGGGCTGATGAAAGAAGACCTGATTACCGAACGCAGCCAGACCGGAGACAGCCTTGTGTATTGGATCAAACGGCCCGCTACTCCCGATACCCTGCAGGTCCATGTCCACTACAAAAAGACCGACGACTCCCTGAAAATACTGGTGGATGCCATCGACACCCTACGCATGCCCAAACCAAAGCCGAAACAGACCCATGACCAGTACGGCAATGTGGTGGATGTTGTGGATACCGTCGCCAAATTCAAATTCCTGGCCGATGCTGACAAAGTGGAACAGGACGGTTTCGTGTTTGAATTTGACACGCCGCTCCAACAGGCCGTATTCGACTCGGTCCGCTTTACGTCCACTGACCCGAAAAAACAAGTCAAACAAGAAACCTTTACCGTTGAGCGGGACAGCACCAACATCCGTCGCTACATCCTGCGGCCGAATACAACCCTGCTCACCGGCTACGAATACCTGATCAAAATTCCGGCAAAAATCTTTGTCGATGTCAACGGCAACCCCAACGACAGCCTGGACAAGAAAGTGACGTTGCCTACCGATGAGGCCCTAAGCAGCATTACCGCCCACCTGAGCAACGTACACGGCACCTACTTCGTAGAACTGGTCAACGAAAAACGGGATAAGGTATTCCGCAAATACACCATCAATTCCGACGCCTCCCTGGTCTTCCCCTACCTTAAGAAAGGGAAATACTCCATCCGGATCACCAATGACTTCAACGAAAACGGACTGATCGATACCGGTTCCATCCTTGAAAAGAAACAACCGGAAAAGGTATTGCTGTACCGGTTCGGACTGGACCAGACCAACGAATCCTACATCATCGAAATTCCGGAACGCACGGATCTGGAACAAAACATTGATGTACAAGCCATGTTCAACTAATGTTATGAAAGCTAAACACCTTATTTTATATACAACGCTGCTGACGGGCATTGCTCTGTTGCACACGGGCGCTCCTTCCCTGAAAGCCCAGACGCTTGACAAGCAGACCGGACGCCTGCTGATCGATACCACGATGGTTGTGGTACAGGAAAAACCCTCACAGCACCTGATCGGTGTGCGCTACAACATTGCCAATTGCGGTGTGAGTTTCTCTCCGGACCTGAAAGCCAAAAACATCACGACTTACAACAACGTGGCCCTGCTGTACACCTATTACGCTCCGCTGTGGGGCTACATGGATATTTTCGGTTTTCAAGGAGGGGTCAAATACGGTTCCTACGGCTTTACCTCAGAATACAACATCAACAACATGGACCAGACACTCACCTACCTGGAAGTTCCGGTCCTGGCCGCCTTTCACTTCGATATCGATCGGCTGCGGATCTATTTCAACATCGGCTCGTTCGTAGATTACCACCTGAGAACCTCCAGAACCAGCGGTTTTGACTGCTATGACCGCCGGTGGGGCTATGGTGTGACCGGATATGCCGGTCTGGGCTATCAGTTCGGACGTTTCCAGATCGGACTTGATTTCGGTTACCAGTACTCCCTGAGCTTCCTGTTCCATCCCGAAAAACTGTCGGATGACTGGTGGCTGTATTCCTATGCCAGCCAATGGCAGTTTGGTATTTCCCTGCATTATCGACTCTCTAATTTATAACCTTTGACCATGAAAGATATTTCTGTTCATATCGGTGAATTGACCCTGGGAGCAGGTGCACCGGTCGCCATCCAGACCATGTGCAACTGCAACACCAACGACCTGGACGCTGCTTTTGCCCAATGCCAGGCCATGGCCCAGGCTGGTGCCAAACTCATCCGCCTCACCACACAAGGCATCCGGGAAGTAGAATCCCTCGGACAACTCAAACAACGCCTGCTCCAGGCCGGTATCCGGATTCCCCTGGTAGCGGATGTGCATTTCCGCTCAGATGTTGCCCTTGCCGCCGCCCGGGTAGCCGACAAGGTCCGTATCAATCCCGGGAACTTCCACAAAGACCACCAGGAAGCCATGCGTCTGTTCCGCGAACTGATAGGCGTCTGCAAACAGACCGGTTGCGTGCTGCGGATCGGCATCAACCATGGTTCACTGGGAGAACGTATTACCCTCTTGCATGGAGATACGGCACACGGTATGGTAGA
>CALCYB010000035.1 GCA_937906485.1 uncultured Rikenellaceae bacterium | reverse complement strand
GGGGAGTAGGAAGCGGTACCCTGCCGGCCGGAGCAGAAAACGGTGGGGGAGTTGAACTGCTCGTCGGTGGCGTCCAGATCCAGCAGCAGCTCCAGCACCTCGTCCATGACCTCATGGACCCGGGCATCGGGCTTGTCCACTTTGTTGACGGCCAGCATGACCGGTTTTTTGGAGCGGCGCAAGATGTCTGCAATCTCTTCGTCAAAATCGGTGATTCCGGTGCCGACTTCCACCAGAAAGAGAATCAGGTCCGCCTCGTCAATGGCCAACATGACCTGTTTGCGGATTTCTGCCTCAAAGATGTCTTCGCTGTTGGAGGTATAACCGCCTGTATCCACCACCGAGAATTCGTGGCCGCACCATTCGCATTTTCCGTAGTGCCTGTCACGGGTAACACCGGCAGTTTCGTCCACGATGGCCTGGCGCATGCCGACCAGACGGTTGAACAATGTCGATTTGCCCACGTTCGGGCGTCCTACTATCGCTACTAAACTCATACTGTCTATTTATAGGTTATTTGGAAAGCTGTGCATCGCAACCGGTTGCACACGTGCTGCAGCCGTCTTCCGGGCAGTTGTTCTTCTGGTGTCGGCGATACTCTTTGCGCAGCATGCGGATCTCTTCCTCTTTGGCGCAGAGAATGCCGCGTTTGCGCATTTCGCGGTTATGTCCGACCTCCGTTTCCGGGAATTTTCCGTCCTTGCGGAAGATGATGTTGAAACAAAGCAGGAAAATGGCCAGGCCAACGATGATCAGGGTCAGGAGGATGACGGCTTTGATCATAGCGTAATCCACTTGCTGGAATCCAACAACGGCTTTTCAGACACTTTCAGTACCGGAGGCAGTTGGTGTGCCTTGAACCGGGAGGCCTTCTTCAGGCGCAGGATACGTTCAACCAGTTCGGCATCCGCTCCCCCGGCGATGAGCTCTTCCGGCGATTTTCCTTCTTCATGCAAGGCATAGAGGATGGGGTCCAGCACGGCATAGTCCGGCAGGGTGTCGCTGTCTTTCTGGTCATCCCGCAATTCTGCAGAAGGGGCTTTGGTCAAGGTCGATTCCGGAATGATTTCCCGTTGACGGTTGATGTAACGGGACAATTCGTAAACTTCTACTTTGTACAGGTCGCCCAGTACCATCAAAGCCCCGCAGAGGTCACCATACAAGGTTCCGTATCCCATTGCCATTTCGCTCTTGTTGCTGGTGTTCATCACCAGGGCTCCATGGCGGTTGGAATAGGCCATCAGGATGGTGCCCCGAATGCGGGCTTGAAGGTTTTCCTGGGTATTGTCCCAGCGGTTGTCCCAATCAAAAGTCGGAACGAGTTCCTGCATGTAGCGGGTGTAGATCTTCTCTATGGGTACGATGTGGTATTTGATGCCCAGGTTGTTGCTCAGCTCCACCGCATCGTTGATGGAGTGCATGGTGGAAAACTGGGAGGGCATCAGGATACCGGTGACGTGTTCCGGACCGAGCGCTTCTACGGCCAATGCTGCGACCAGGGCGGAGTCAATGCCGCCGGACAGGCCCAGGACGGCATCCGTGCAGCCGGCCTGCTGGAAGAATGTACGCAGCAGGGCGACGATCTCCTGGTGGACGGTTTCGACAGATTTGGGATTCAACATGGTAGTAATCATTAAAATACGAAACTGGTGCTGATGGGTTTGTAGTTGTAAACCTTATCAATGACATCAGCGAAGATTTCAGCAACGGACAGGATCTTGAATTTGGAAACGTCGGTGCCTTCGGGGTAGCGGAGCGGAATGGTGTCCGATACCACTACTTCGCAAAGGCTGGATTTGGCGATGCGTTCGTAGGCTGCACCGGACAATACCGGGTGGGTAGCCAGGGCACGTACGCTCAAAGCGCCTTTTTCCATCAGCATATCCGCTGCCTTGGTGATGGTGCCGGCGGTGTCGATCATGTCGTCAACAATGACGATGTTCTTGCCTTCCACATCTCCGATAGCGGTCATCGAGCCGACTACATTGGCGCGTTCGCGGGATTTGTGGCAGACAATCAGCGGGCAACCCAGAATGCGTGCGTAAGCATTGGCCCGTTTTGCACCTCCCATATCCGGTGCTGCGATGGACAGGTTCTCAATGTTGAGGCTGCGCAGGTAGGGCAAAAAGATGGAACTTGCATAGATGTGGTCCACCGGGAAATCAAAGAAACCTTGGATCTGGTCAGCGTGCAGGTCCGCGGTCATGACGCGGTCGCATCCGGCTGCATGCAGCAGGTTGGCCACGAGTTTGGCACCGATGGATACGCGGGGACGGTCTTTGCGGTCCTGACGGGCCCATCCGAAGTAGGGGATGACAGCATTGACCTTATAGGCAGATGCGCGCCGGGCTGCGTCAATCATCAGCAGCAATTCGAACAGGTTGTCAACCGGGGGATAAGTGGACTGTACAATGAAGACAGTGGCGCCGCGTACGCTTTCATCAAAGGCCGGTTGGAATTCACCGTCCGAGAAAACGGTAACGACGGATTGGCCGAGGTCCAATCCCAAATGTTTGGCGATCTTTTCTGCCAAGTAACGTGAACTTCTGCAAGTGAAGATCTTGATCTGATGCATGTGATCCATAATGGTGCTTGATTAAGTTATAGGGTTTGTAATATGTTTTCGATGTAGTCAAGTACTTCGTCCCGTCCGGTGCCTTTTTCTGATGAGGTGATGAAGGTCGGAGGAATTTCTTCCCAGTGTTCGGACAGGGCTTTGCGGATGTTGTTGATGTTGGAAGTCAGGGCGTTCTGACTCAATTTGTCCGCCTTGGTGAAAATGATGGAAAAGGGGATGCCGGCTTCGCCCAGCATGAGCATGAACTGGCGGTCAATCTCCTGCAGGGGCAGGCGGGAGTCAATCAGGACAAACAGGTTGATCAGGTCCGGGGAAAGATTGACATAGTCACGGATCATTTTGTCCAGGCGGGAAAGTACATTCTTCGAGGCTTTTGCATACCCGTATCCGGGCAGATCGACCAGGTACCATTGGTCGTTGATGATGAAATAGTTGATCAGCTGTGTCTTTCCGGGTTTTGCGGAGGTGTGCGCCAGGTTCTTCTGGCGGCAGAGCATGTTGATCAGGGAGGATTTGCCTACGTTGGACCGTCCGACAAACGCGAATTCCGGTTTGGCGGTTTTCGGTCGTTGGCTGACCGAGGGGGCACTGGTGCTGAAAAAAGCCTTGGATATGATCATGTCAATATACCTTCAAGATGCAAAGTTACAAAAGCCGCAACAAAGGTGCGAAAAAAATGTTATTTTTGTAGGTGTAAAAATGGAAAGAGTTTCAGAAATCCGTCTGTTTGCTTTGTGCGAACAAATCCGTCGCCACTTGGCTTCGTTCCAGCCGGCGAATGTGTGGGTACGGGCGGAAATCAACGGCATCAAGGAAACCTCGGCCGGGCATTGCTACCTGGACCTGATTGACAAGCCTTCTGCGCAGGAGCCGCTCTGTGCCCAGGCCCGGGCTGTCATCTGGAACAGGACCTGGCGGATGTTGCGTCCTTTTTTTGAATCCGTGACCGGACAGCCCCTGGCGGCCGGCATGCAGGTGCTGCTGCGGGTTCAGGTGCAGTACAGTGAGTTGTATGGTGTTTCGCTTGTGGTTTCGGACCTGGATCCCACTTGTACTGTGGGGCAGGAGGAACTGTTGCGTCAGCGCACCCTGGCCCGCCTCAAGCAGGAAGGCATGCTTGAAATGAATGCAACCCTGCCGTTTCCCCGTCTGCCCAGGCGTCTGGCCGTGATCTCTTCTGAAACGGCAGCCGGCTACCTGGATTTTGTCAGGCATCTTTCGGACAATGATTACGGATTCCATTTTCATTGGCAGCTGTATCCGGCCCTGATGCAAGGGGTGGAAGCACCTCCTTCCATCATTTCGGCCTTGGAACAGGTGGACCGGGATCATCAGCAGTCCCTGGAGCGGGGACAGCCGGGCTATGACCTGGTGCTGCTGTTGCGGGGAGGCGGTTCGGCTACGGACCTGCGCTGTTTTGATGATTATGACCTCTGCGTCAATGTTGCTCAATTCCCGTTGCCGGTGATGACGGCTATCGGTCACGAACAGGATCTGCACCTTGTTGACCGTGTGGCTGCCGTGCATGTCAAGACGCCGACGGCCTTGGCGCATTATTTGATTGAAATGTTGGTTCTGGTATGGAATAAAAAATTAAAAATAACTATCCCAACAAATATAAACCAGAATTTATCAGATAAATCATAGTTAAATAATCCCATTGATACCCAAACAATTCCTTTTGTTAGCAACCAAACTATTAAAATTGGTGCTAAAATATGAATCAC
>CALCYB010000034.1 GCA_937906485.1 uncultured Rikenellaceae bacterium | reverse complement strand
TCGCCGGCGGCGCTTCCGCCCGTCCCTTCATCACCCACCACAACACCCTGGACATTCCTTTGTACCTTCGTATTGCCAACGAGCTCTATCTCAAACGGCTGATTGTCGGCGGTTTCAGCGGTGTGTATGAATTCTCCCGCAACTTCCGGAACGAAGGAATGGACAAGACCCACAACCCCGAATTCACCTGCCTGGAAATCTACGTAGCCTATAAAGACTACAAATGGATGATGGAATTCACCGAAAAGATGCTGGAAAGAGTAGCCATGGAACTGCATGGCCGTACCGACAACATCACCGTGGGTGAAAACAGCATTGACTTTACAGGCCCCTACCGTCGCCTGCCGATGCTGGATGCCATCAAAGAATACACAGGCATTGATGTATCCGGCATGAACGAAGACCAGTTGCGTCAAGTCTGCAAAGACCTCCATATCGAAACCGACCCGTCCATGGGCATCGGCAAACTGATTGATGAAATCTTCGGTGAATACTGTGAAAAGCATTTGATCCAACCGACCTTCATCACAGATTATCCGGTGGAAACCTCTCCGCTGACCAAACGCCATCGTGAAAACCCCAACTTGACCGAACGATTTGAACTCTTTGTCAACGGCAAGGAATTGTGCAACGCCTACAGTGAGTTGAACGACCCGATCGACCAATTGGAACGCTTCAAAGAACAAGTCAAACTGAAAGACAAAGGGGACGATGAAGCCATGTTCATTGATATGGACTTTGTTCGCGCACTCGAATACGGTATGCCCCCGACATCCGGTATGGGTATCGGTATAGACCGTCTGACAATGTTGATGACCAACTCCGCTTCGATCCAGGATGTATTGCTCTTCCCGCAGATGCGACCGGAAGTTCATCAACAAGGCCAACAAAACACCGACAATACCGACGCTCAATAACCATGTTGGAGATCTCTTCGAACAGCAACCCCCGCATCAAGGACGTAATCGCCCTTCAGGAGAAGTCTGCCGTTCGCCGCAAAAACGGACGCTTTGTGATCGAAGGGATTCGTGAAACAGAACAAGCGCTTGCAGCCGGATATCGGCTGCAGACGCTTTTTTTTACCCCGGAACTGGAAGCAAAACGACCGGATCTGATCCGGATGGCCGATGAAAACAAGGCTGCTCTCTGCCGGATCACCGCATCCGTGTACCAACGCCTGGCTTATCGGGAATCCACAGAAGGAGCCATTGCTGTAGCCTATACCCCGGAGCAGGGACTGGACTCACTCAAGTTATCGGCAGCACCACTGATCATTGTCTTGGAATCGGTTGAAAAGCCCGGCAATCTGGGAGCCATCCTCCGCACCGCCGATGCCGTTCACGCCGATGCTGTGCTGGTCTGCGATCCGCTGACCGACTTGTACAACCCCAACATCATCCGCTCCAGCCTGGGGGGTGTATTCTCCGTTCCCCTGCGGGCGTGTACCTCAGAAAATGCCGCATCCTGGCTCAAACAGCACCAGGTCCGTATCTTCACTGCCCAACTGCAGGATTCCGAACTGTATTATGACACCGACATGACCTGTGGATGCGCCCTGGTCATGGGTACAGAAGCTACCGGTCTGACGGATTTCTGGCGCCAACAGGCCGATGCCCACATCCGCATCCCGATGCTGGGTCGTATCGATTCGCTCAACGTATCGGTTTCCACCGCCATCCTCTGTTACGAGGCCATCCGTCAACGCCATGGAAAACGATAAGCCCTACCGTTATCCCTTCCTGCGGCTGGCCCTGATCGGATACCCCATCCGACACAGCCAGAGTCCCGAAATCTTCCGCCCCTATTGTCCTTACGACCTGATAGAAACCCCTACGTTTGAAATGGGGTTTGAACAATTTCTCCAGGGGGATTACCTGGCGGCCAACATCACCACCCCGTTCAAAGAAACGGCCCTTGCCTATGCCGACCACGCGGATGAAACCGCTACGTTGCTGCAAGCCACCAACCTGCTGATCAAAGGTCCGGACGGCATTCGGGCGACCAATACCGATTACAGCGGGGTTCTGCAGTTGTTCCGACAACACCTCGGGAACACACAACAGGGCAATGTACTGATCATCGGATGCGGTGGTGCGGGAAAAGCTGCAACAGCAGCCGCCCTTACCTTTGCTTCAACCACTTGGAAAACCGGACACATCTACCTGGCCAACCGCCACCCGGAACGGGCCGAGGCCTTCATCCACCGCCTCAAGCACTCTTCCTTGGCATCCTCTTCCCCCATTTCCCTGGAGAACTGTTCCATTTCCCTGGAAGCCCTACCCTTTTCCCGGATTCCGGACCTGTGGTCCACCCTCCAATGCATCATCCTCGCCCTGCCGACAGTGGATGCTCAAAGCGCCGTTGCCCGGATGCTCCAGACAGCGGATTTCTCCCGGAAAATTGTTCTGGAAGCCAACTACCGCAATCCCCTGCTGGCACAAAAAAACATCCCCCAATACCTTGGGGGACGTCTATGGCTACAGGCTCAGGCACAGCCTTTATTGGAGCTGGTCCTACTTCATGGCAGGACGGTCTAATCCCAACTCCGGATGTTTGTTGGCGGACCGGATAAAGGCCAAGGCCACACAAATGGAAATGACGGCCAATGCGATGAAGAGAATTTCCACATGCACGGGATTTCCACTGGTATCCAGAATGCGGCCGACCCAGATCGGCACCAACATCATCCCCATGTTCTGCACCCAATAAATCAAAGAATAGGCAGTACCCAAGTTCTTCTCAGGAATGATTTTCGGCACAGAAGGCCACATGGCTGCCGGAACAAGCGAATAGCCGATCCCCAAAATGCCGATTCCTAAGAACCCGAAGAAAGAATGACCGGGTGCAAACGCGATGACCAGGTGAGCCAACAACACCAGGCAGGCGCCCACCAGCATAAAACGTGTACCCTTACCCCAACGGTCCACCAGGTGACCGAACAATGGAGCAAAGACAATGGTACAGAACGGAATCATGCTGATCATCTGTCCGGCCACCTTGAAATCGATCCCGAAACGGGGAATGGCCACCGCCGAAGCAAACTTTCCGAAAGAAATGATGCAGCAGTAGAAGGACACGCAAAGCAGCGAAATCAACAGGAAATTACGGTTGGAAAGCACTTTCCAGACATCGCTCCAATGAAACTCTTCCTTTTGTTCCTGTGCCACCTGGGCAGCAATACGACGGGCTTCTTCGCTCTGCTTGTCCAGACGCGCATCCATACAGGCAAACACCACCCAGACAATACCGCTGACAATCAGCAGTCCCATACCGACCCAGACAACGGTCATGACCATGCTACGGGTCAGGATTCCCCCTTCATAGGCAATCAGATAAGGAACTGACAGCAAGGCAGTCGCCTTACCGAGTCGTGCCAGCGAAAGCTGGACCCCCATGGCCAATGCCATTTCACGGTTTTTGAACCATTTGGCAATGGCCCGGTTCACGACCACACCCGCAATCTCACTACCCAGACCGAATACCGCAAAACCGGCTGTCGCCAACGCCAGAGAAGGTTTTTCAAAATACCTGCCCAGCCAGGTGGACAATGCCCCTTCTGCAAATCCGTCACTCATGGAGAAACCGGCGATAGCGGCTCCGAGGACCATCAGCCCCACAAAGACAGACCCCGTCAGGCGGACTCCCCAGCGGTCGAGCAGCATACCACAGAAAATCAGTCCCCCGAAGACACAAAGGACCGAATAAGCACCGGTATATACCCCGTAATCTGTGGCATCCCATCCCATAGCGACCTGCTGCGGCGTACGGAAAATCTCAGACAGGGGAGAGAACATGTCGGCAAAGAAATAGGAGCCGAACATGGGAATAGCAAGGCACAGCAGCACCAGCCACCGTGCCCCTTTTGAATCAGTCAGAATCCTCGGTTTGCCCATTATTTTTTCACGTTAGGCAATTCCAGGCCATACCCTTTGCGTCGGTCTTCGATCTTCAGGTAAATACCGATCAACAAAGCCAGGACACCGAATGATGAGAAAATGATCATCGGCACGGTATAGCCACCTGTTGAGTTCAGGGTAGCACCGATCAGAATCGGAGTGGCAAACAGCCCGATATTTTGGATCCAGAAGATCAAGCAGTAGGCAGAACCCAGAATCTTGGCATCAATGATCTTCGGAACAGAAGGCCACAAGGCTGCGGGTACCAGGGAGAAGGAAACCCCCAGAATCAGAATCAGCACGATAGCAAAGGTCTTTGACGGGAACATCGGCAACAGGAATGCAAAACTCAGGTGACAAGCGATCATGATGATGGCACCCAGCATCAGCATGGAAGCACCTTTTCCTCTATAATCCAGGAAAGCACCCAGGAAAGGAGTCAGACACATGGCCAGAATCGGGAAGAAACTGAACAGTTGTGCGGCTTGGTCAGCACCGATACCCAAGGTCGTTTCCAGGAAGTTGGGGGCAAAACGTTGGAACGGGAAAATCGCCGAATAGTACAGCACACACAACAGGGCCACCAGCCAGAACATCTTGCTGGTCAAGATATTTTTCAAGTCACTGATGTGGAATTCCTCATCACCGCCTTCTTCTTCGCTCATTTCACCGGCAGCAATGAGTTGTTTGTCCAACTTGGTATCCATCACCGAGAAGACGATGTAGCAGATCAGACCAATCAACAACAGAGCAGTACAGAAACCGACCGGAGCCACAACAGACGCATCGAAACGGTTGGAGATGATCGGAGCAATCCACATCACAGCAAACACACCCAGACGGGCAATGGCCATCTCGATTCCCATAGCCAATGCCATTTCTTTGCCTTTGAACCATTTTGCAATGGACTTGGAAACCGTTGTACCGGCCATTTCACAACCGCAACCGAAAATCATGAAACCCAGACAAGCCAATTTTGCATTACCCGGCAAGGCAACCCACCAGCTGTCCAACCATGCACAGAATGATGTAGCGGCAAACCAGTCGGTGATGGCCACAAACTTGATGGCAGCACCCAGTACCATCAGGGATGCTGACAGGATACCGGTGAAACGGATCCCCATTTTATCCAGAATGATTCCGGCAAAGATCAGAAAGAAACAGAATACGTTCAAGAAATACTCTGAAGCGGCATAGGTGCCGAAAACACTGCTGTTCCAATGCAGGTTGGTCTCAACCAGTGATTTCAACGGAGACATCACGTCCACGAACATGTACGCGAAAAACATCATCAGAGCAACCAGAATCAACGCGGACCAACGGGCAACCACGCTGTCTGACAAGAATTTTTTAACAGTTGCAGTCATTTTTGAGAAAGTTTTAGATTTACGAATCTCCAAAAGTAGGGTTTTTCCTGATACTGACAAAATTAAAATCTCCGGCAACATTTTTATTTTTCATTCTCACAGAATAGTCGTACCTTAGCAGGTCGAATAAACAAACACATTTCTTATGTCGCTGAACAAAGTCATGCTCATCGGGAACCTCGGCAGAGATCCTGAAGTCCGTCATCTGGAAAGCGGTACCGTTACCGCCACCTTTACCCTGGCCACTTCCGAACGCTACCGGGACCGGAACACCGGAGAGTCCAAGGAACAGACAGAATGGCACAACATTGTCTGCTGGCGGCAATTGGCAGAATTCTCCGAAAACTACCTCCGCAAAGGGACACAGGTCTACATCGAAGGAAAGATCCGGAGCCGTTCCTACAACGATCAGAACGGAAACACCCGCTACATCACCGAAATCGTTGCCGATTCCATCCAGCTGCTCGGCAGAAAATCCGACAACCCGGCCAACAATGTCCCGTCAGCAACACCGAAACCGGCACCTGCCCCTTACGCACAGCCGGCACAACCCACCCTTGACGAAGGGGATGACTTACCTTTTTAAACTTGTAACCAACATACCTTTTAATATACTATGAAACTTGATGTCGTATTAGGCCTCCAATGGGGTGATGAAGGCAAAGGAAAAATCGTGGATGTCCTTGCGGGCACTTACCCGGTAATCGCGCGTTTTCAAGGCGGTCCGAATGCCGGCCACTCCCTTCAGTTCGGAAATACCAATTTCGTCCTGCACACCATTCCTTCCGGTATCTTTCGTGAAAACACCATGAACATCATCGGCAACGGTGTGGTCATTGACCCGATCATCTTCCAGGAAGAATGCGAGAAGCTGGTCGCATTGGGTGTTCCTGTCAAAGAACGCATCTGCATCTCCCAAAAGGCTCATCTGATACTGCCGACCCACAAGATCATTGACGCCGCCTCAGAAGCAGCAAAGGGCAAATCAAAAATCGGTTCCACCCTCAAAGG
This sequence comes from uncultured Rikenellaceae bacterium, assembly GCA_937906485.1. Taxonomy (GTDB): domain Bacteria; phylum Bacteroidota; class Bacteroidia; order Bacteroidales; family UBA932; genus JAGCJX01. The sequence continues at coordinate 2,892 of CALCYB010000034.1, read as the reverse complement.
CATCGGTCCTACCTACATGGACAAGACCGGACGCAACGGCCTTCGGGTCGGTGACATTCTGGCCAATGACTTCCAGGACCGTTTCCAGAACTTGAAGCTCAAACACATTGCCCAACTCAAACAATACGATTTCGAGTACGACGCACAAGCCAACGAAGCTGCATGGATGCAAGCCATCGACTACCTGCGCGGATTCAACCTGGTGGACGGAGAGTACTACATCAATGACGCCCTCAAAAGCGGAAAAGCCGTTCTGGCGGAAGGCGCACAGGGCTCCATGCTGGACATTGACTTCGGTTCCTATCCTTTCGTCACCTCCTCCACAACCACCTGTTCGGGCGCATGCCTGGGTCTGGGAGTAGCCCCTTCTACCGTAAAGAACGTTTACGGCATCTTCAAAGCCTATTGTACCCGTGTAGGCAGCGGCCCCTTCCCGACTGAACTGTTTGACGAAACCGGAGAACGGCTCCGCAAACTCGGCCATGAATTCGGAGCCACCACGGGTCGGGCCCGCCGCACCGGTTGGCTGGACCTGGTTGCCCTGAAATATGCCATCATGCTCAACGGAGTAACCGACCTGATCATGATGAAGGCCGACGTGCTGGATGACTTCGACACCATCCGTGTTGCCACGGCTTACCGCGTCAACGGCCAGGTGGTTGACCACGTTCCTTTTGATACCTATGCAGAAGTGGAACCCATCTATCAGGACTTCCGGGGATGGAAAACGGACCTGACCGGCATTCGTGAAGAAAAGGACCTGCCGACAGCTTTCCGCGAATACATTGATTTTCTTGAAAAAGAAACCGGCGTTCCCATCCGCATCATTTCCTTGGGGCCTGACCGCGATCAAACCATTATCCGCTAATCCCGTATGCTGCTGGAGAACATCAACAGCCCGGCTGATGTAAAGCAATTGTCGCCCGACCAACTCCCTGCCCTTTGTGCAGAGATTCGGGCGTACATGATTGATTGCTGTTCCACCAATCCCGGCCACCTCGGTGCCAGTTTGGGGGCTGTAGAATTGTGTGTTGCCCTCCATTATGTATACGATTCGCCCCACGACAAACTCATCTGGGATGTAGGCCACCAGGCTTATGCCCACAAGATTCTCACCGGTCGGCGGGAAGCCTTCCGCGACAACCGTAAACAAGGCGGCATCAGCGGTTTTCCGAAACGGGAAGAAAGCCCCCACGATGCATTTGGTGCGGGGCACTCTTCCACGTCCATATCTGCCGCATTGGGCATGGCGGTCGCTGCCGAGAAACAAGGCCGTCAGGAACGCGTTGTTGCCGTGATTGGTGATGGCGCCATGGGCGGAGGCATGGCCTTTGAAGGGCTCAACCATGCCGGCTGCCTGAAGACCGACCTGCTGGTCATCCTGAACGACAACCAGATATCGATTGACAAAAACATAGGTGCACTGCACAACTACTTGTTGCGCATATCCCTCTCCAGGACATACAACCGACTCAAAAACAACCTCTTCCGCAGGATGGGAACAGGCATTCGCAATTGTTTGCACCGCATCACCCACTCCACCAAGATGGCCGTCATCAAAGGTGGTACCTTGTTCGAGTCCCTGGGCTTCCGTTACTTCGGCATTGTGGACGGAAACGATGTTCTCCAATTGGTCAAAGCCTTCGAGCGGCTCCGGCTGATTGATGGTCCCAAACTGCTGCACATCATCACCCAAAAGGGCAAAGGATATGAACCGGCAGAAAAGAACCCTGGCGTCTGGCATGCCCCTGGTACCTTTGACCCGGAAACCGGAGAGCGACGCACCCAAAAAGGCAAAGCCGACCGCTACCAGGAAGTCTTCGGAGAAACCCTCCTGGAGTTGGCCAGAAGGCATCCCAACATCGTCGGCATCACGCCGGCCATGCTCAGCGGCTCCTCGCTGAACATCATGCAACGCGAACTGCCCGATCGGGTATTAGACGTGGGCATTGCCGAACAGCACGCCGTCACCTTCTCGGCAGGACTGGCAGCCAACGGTATGTTACCCTTCTGCAACGTCTATTCCTCCTTTATGCAACGGGCCTACGACAGTGTCATCCACGACGTAGCCCTGCAACAGCTCAAAGTCATCTTCTGCCTGGACCGCGCCGGCCTGGTCGGAGAAGACGGAGCGACACACCAAGGCGCGTTTGACCTGGCCGCTTTCCGTCCGATACCCAACCTGACCATCATGGCCCCGATGGATGAGATCGAACTCAAGAACATGATGTACGCTGTATGTACGGACACCTACGGACCGACCATCATCCGCTATCCCAGAGGCAATGCTCAAGGCCTGAACTGGCGTGAGGCGACTCCCGCCCCTGTTGAGCCCGGAAAAGCCCGCCTGCTATCGCCTGCCGTAAACTGCCGGACCGCCATCCTCTCGCTGGGACCGATCGGAAACATCGCAGCACAGACAATCGTATCCTTGCAAAAAGATGGAGCCGCGAAACTACCGGCCCACTACGATATGCGCTTTCTGAAGCCCATTGACATAGAAACACTGCGGGAGGTTGCACAAAACTGTGACCGGATCATTACGGCAGAGGACGGCGCCCGGATGGGTGGTCTGTACAGCGCCGTTTGCGAAGTAATGAACGAACTGGGCTACCAGGGCGAGATTCTCCCCATGGGAATTCCCGACCGATTTATCGAACAAGGCACTGTCAACCAGCAACGTAAAGACTGCAAGATGAGCCCCGAGGACCTGATGGATATGCTGAAATAGGGAACAGCCAGAAAAAAATTGAAAAAAAATTAAAAAATCTTTTGGAGTTAGAAAGAAAAAGCATACCTTTGCAATCCCTAAAACAAAGGGGGCCAACAAAAATATGATGCCGATGTAGCTCAGTTGGCCAGAGCAGCTGATTTGTAATCAGCTGGTCGGGG